>CAKUXT010000056.1 GCA_934700375.1 uncultured Bacilli bacterium
GCATTACAAAGATTTACACAGAATTATTGACAAGTCTCTAAAGTGAAACAAATGAGAGAATTATGTTTCAAATTGCCCTCTTACTAGCTAAAATAATGATGTATGAATTATGTTTTCTTTGATGTTGAATGCGCCAACTGTCTCAATGGCGAGGGAAAAATATGCTCATTCGGCTTTGTAAAGACCGATGAGAATTTTCATGTCATCAAGAAAAAAGACATTCTTATGAATCCGAATGCGAAATTTCTGTTAGGAAATGTAAGAACCGGAGAAGGAATCAAACTGGCTTATCCGCTTTTCAGATTTCAAAGAGCGGATACTTTTCCTCGCTTTTATAATGAAATAAGAACATTGCTTGAGGATGAGAATACGATCTGCTTTGGTTTTGCAGTCCATCAGGATGTCTCTTATCTTTCCTATTCCTGCAGAAGATACGGCCTTCCTATCATCAAGTTCAGATTCTTCGATATTCAGAAGATGGAGCAGAGAATCTATCAGAGAAAGAATCCAAGCGGATTGGATCATCTTGTAGAGCAGTTCTCATTGAACTCTTTCACTTATCATAGAAGCGATGATGATGCTTTGATGAGCATGGAAGTCTTTCAGCAGCTTCTGAAAGAAAAGAAGATAACAGTCTCGGATGCTTTAGTCATGTATCCGGACTGTTTCAACGATACAGAACGCTTTTTGAAAGTTGCAGAGGAAAGAAAACAGCAGAGAGAAAAGAAGAAAGAGGTCGGCAAGAAGATAACCTTCTTCATGGAGAGCAAATCGGTACAGACTGACCTGAGTCACTTTGATAAATTCTTTTGGAAGAAGAAATTCTGTTTCCACAGTGCAGTCTTATCCGAATATATCGATGAGATGAACAAGAACAAGGAGCTCTTTTATAAGAAGGGCGGAAAGACAACAAGCAACATCCTTGAATCCGATTATGTCGTCCTTGTCGATGGCAAGGATATGGAGAAGATGAACATCGATCCCGAAAGCAGGAAGAAAATCAAGTTCATCACTTACTATACTTTCAATAAACACTTGAAAGGATAATAGATAATAAGATTAGCAATTTTCTATCAATCAATAGAATTGGTAATAATATCACCATTGAAAAAGCCATCATGATGATGGCTTTTTCAATATGATTCTTTACTTGACTAAAGTGACTTTGATCTGAGGGAGCAAGGACTTCCAGAGCTTATAGGAACCTAAGTGTTCGCTGAAAGCAGTGGCACCGCCAGCAGCCATCGAGTACTGAAGTCTCTTTTCGATGCTGACCTTTTCGCTTAAGCCTTTGATGAAACCGGAGATAGAGGAATCACCGGCACCGACTGCAGAGATCTGTGTTCCCTGAGCGTTGGAGCAGTGATAGACGTGACCATCTTCAGCAAAGTAGTAAGCGCCTTTGCTTCCCATGGTGACAAGGACGGAGAGAGGACCTTTCTTCTTGAGTTCTTCGCCGCCGGCCAAGATATCTTCAGCTGTGTTCATCGGCTTTCCTAATAAGTCACCGAGCTCTTCATCGTTAGGCTTGATCATGAAAGGATGAGTTTCAAGTGCTTTATCCAAGGCTTCGCCAGTGGTATCGAGAATAGCGATAGCACCGACAGGATTGAGATATTCGGAGATGATCTTTGCATATAATCCCTTGTCTTCCTGTCCTAAGGAACCAGAGAGGATCATAATGTCATCTTTCTTGACGTTCTTCTTGATGTAGGCGAAGAGCTTTTCCAATCCTTTTTCTTTGACCTTCGGAGCTTCGACGTTGAATCTGGTATCTTCGTGAGGTCCGGTGATCATGACATTGAGACGGGAATTGCCTTCGGTAGGAAGATAAACTGCTTTATCGTATTCCTTGTCGATGATGTCTCTCATCTGTTTTCCCATAGAACCGCCAAGAGCGACGATCGGAATGTTCTTGACGCGGAGGTTGTTGAGCATTCTTGCGACAGTGATTCCCTTTCCGCCAAGAGAGAAGCCGTCATCCTTCAGTCTGTTTGTGCATCCGACATTCAGCTTTTTGTCTCCTAAGTTAAGGCTATAATCCATAGCCGGAGCAATGGTGAGTGAATAAATCATTTTTTGATCTCCTTTTATAAATTAATTAATCGAATCTTTTTTAGGCATATCGGCTTTGATCATCTTGGTGATGGATTTGTATTTCTCTTCGATCTGTTCTGTGATGACAATCGGTCTTGAGAAATCGGAGAAGGTCGCTGTTGCGATCTTATCGAATTTAGTATGATCGGCCAAGATGTAGGAAGAGAAGCATTTGTTGATGGCTGCGGACTTGATGGCACACTCCTGAGGATCAGGTGTTGTGAACTTGGCCTGAGGATGAATGCCGTTTGTTCCGAAGAATCCGATATCGAAGTTGAATCTCTTCAGAAATTCCAGAGCGTAGGAACCGATGAAGGCATTGGTAGTCAGCTTCAGTTCTCCGCCTGTCACATAACAGGTCATTCCCTTTTCGGCAAGCTTCTGTGCTAACAAAGGTGAATTTGTCACATAGCAGATGTTCTTATGAGAAGGAAGGTAGGGAATCATGCTGGCGACTGTCGTTGAAGCATCAAGATAGATGCAGGAACCGTCTTTGACAAAGGATGCTGCTTTCTTTGCAATGAACTTTTTGACTTCCGGTTCTGTTCTTTCTCTTTCCAGATATTCCTTGTCCAGACGATCGAACTTGAAGTTGCCTGAGAAGTGAAGGCTTGCTGCACCGCCATGAACACGCATCAGCTGATGCTGTGAGGCCATTCTCTGCAGATCTCTTCGAATGGTTGATTCACTGGTTTTGAAATATTCGGCAAGGTTTTCTACTGCCACGAACTGACTGGGACTCTCATCCAACAGTCTTAGAATTTCGCTATCACGTGTTTTAAAGCTCATATAAATTTCTCCGTAAGTTATTGTACTATTTTCCAATCACAAAATGTATATATTTTGCGTGTTTTAATCGCAAAAAATGATTTTACTGATTGCTATATCCTCTAAAATGCTCAAATAAGCAATTATCGAGCAGAATTTTCGTCTTCGATCATCTTGATTGCAGACAGATATTCTTCCTTGGACGAACAATGGACCAATAGATTTCTGTATTTTTTGCTATCAGAAAATCCTTTGACATAATTGACTGCAAAACTTCTCATGATAGAAGCTGCACTTCTTTCATCTTTGATGGAGAAAATCAGATCAAGATGCTTTCTGAAATCATTCAGCTGAGAGAAGATAGTCGTTTCTTCGACTGGTCTGTTTTCCTCTATTGCAATCATATCGGAAAAGATCTTCGGATATCCGATAGCGTGCTGACCGATCATCACAGCATCTGCATCTGTTTCATTGAAAACAGAAAGGAAATTGTTCTGTGTGATTTCTCCGTTTGCAATGACAGGAATCGATATATTTTTCTTGATGTCTTTTATGACATCATAGTGAACAGGAGAGGAGAAGAACTCGCTTCTTGTTCTTCCGTGTACGGCGATTGCTTTGACACCGGCTTCTTCGATTCTCTTGCATAATGGAACGATATCCATAATAGAAGAGTAACCGATTCTGATCTTGACGATCACCGGTTTAGAAGAGACAGATACCATCTTTCTAAGCAGGGGAATCAGTTCATCTTCTCGATTGAGCCAGTAGCTTCCTGAATGCTGTTTGATGACTTTAGGTACAGGACATCCGCAGTTAAAATCGAGGAAATCGTAATCTCCGTATTCTTCACAGATAGGAATGGATTTTAGAACGGATTCTTCTTTTCCACCGAAAATCTGGAGAGCAAGCTTTCCGTCAGGGCAGTTTGCTTTGTCCAGTTTTGTGTTCTTGATGTCTTCAATGGTGAGCTTGGAATTAAAACACAATGCTTCACAGGATTCCATTTCCGTATACAAAAGACCAGCGCCAGCATCATAGCAAAGCTTTCGCATGGCGTAGTCTGTGAATCCCGCTAAGGGAGCTAATGCGTATCTATTTCTTATTTCAATATCTGCAATAGAAAATGTTTTCATTGATTAGAGTCGATGGTATCTTTGATTTTCTCGATGTCTTCTTTGTTGATATTCAAAGCTTCCTTGTTGTTTTCAAGCGCTTTTTCAATCGCTGACTTGTCTTCTTCGTCCTTGTTTTCTTTGTTTTTCTTGACCAGGTCTGCAATATCGTTCTCGTTGAGGAAGAACTTGTGATCAAGGTTCATCTTTTCAACGACAAAGCCAGGGGCAAGAATGCTGTCAAGAATGACATTGATATTATAGTTGTCGCTTTCTTTTAAGTTGATTCCGGAGAATGTGGTTGTATTTCCTGCTGCGACGATGACAAGCTCATCTCCGCGGAATAAGATCTTCAATCCGCCTGGCAATGCTTTTTCAATATCCAACATTGCTAACTGAAGCTGAGGAGTGATGATGTAGAAGGCATTTTCTCTATCATCGGAATAGGTGTTGAACTTCTTGTTGAAAGCACTGCTTTCAAAATCGATGGTCTTTCCGCTGAATAAATTGGAACCTTCGACGACTTTGATGAGCGACTTGGAAGGCTTGTTCATTCTGAAGGACATGACAGAGCCCAAGAAGTCAGTGACCTTTTCCTGTCTCTGATTCTTTCCGCTTCCTCTTGTTTCATAGTGATAGGATTCGACATTGGCGACAGTGAAAGGAATACCGAAATAATGTCCCTTGATCAATGTATCCTGATTGAGTGTGCGGACAGGGAAACAGTCGAGATTGACAAGATACTCTTTTGAATATCCGCCATTAGGAGCATACTCGGCATTAGGACCATAAAGCGCATTGATGACTTCAGGTGCAATGGCAGCTGCATATTTGTTCTTTGCGGATTTTGCAATCGTTGCAAGTCCGATCGAGCTGCATAAGAAGATGAAAACACCGACAACGACACCGATGAGTGCACTTTCGGATGTGAAGCCGACAATGAAGCCGAGGATCAGACCTAAAGCACCGCCGATAGAGAGGGTGATAATCATTTTCTTCTTGCGGTCGTTTTTCAGATTTTCACGAAGATTCTTGAAGTTGGGGTTGTTGAGAATGTCCGTCATCTGCTTGATGACATAAGATTTGGATTTTACTTCTTGGGAGAATTGTTCATCACTTAACATTGTTGTTTTCCTCCAATTGTTTCAACAGCTCGACTGCATCGTCTTCATCGATCACTTTGACACCCATCTTTTCCAATTGACGGACAGCGATTCCTTTTCCGGGAATGACTTTTCCATCGAATTTTCCATTGTGGATGACTTTGCATCCGCAGCTAGGGCTTCTTTCTTTCATGACGGCCAGTTTGATGTTGTAGATTCTAGCGATGGATGTAGCCCAATAGGCACCATCATAATAGAACTGTGTTTCATCTTTTCCTCTGACATTGATGACTTTGTCTCCGATGATTTCGGAATTCGGTCTCGGTGTCTTCATTCCACCGTTGACTTCAGGGCAGACAGGGATCAAGTCATAGTATTTGGCCAAAGCCAGAACTTCTTTTCTGAGATTGTTTTTTCCGTCATATCGGCAGTTTTCTCCGATAAGACAAGCAGATACCAATATTTTTTCTTTCATAACGTCCTTATTTTACTTGTTTATCAAGAAAATTTCATCAGATTTAACATAAAAGCGACAAAAACAATCTTGATAATCAGTCGTCGTATTCATCTCCGTAACCGGAGTCATCTTCTTCTCCTGTAAGATCAAGATTCTTATAACCGAATCTGCTTCCTCCCCAAAAAGAGAGAATAGAGTCGAACTGATCTTTTTCGATCGCATAATAGTTTTCATCATTGCCGGATTTCAAAGAGAGGATTTCCTCCTCTTCCATGAGTTCCCAATCCGTTGTCTTTTTTCGATAAAACCAGTTGCTCTCATACTGGATGATAAGTTTTTCAGGAGATGAGAAGTCTCCTCTTCTTCCTAAATAGATGTAATACATAGTGTCTCCTTCTTGAAAACAAGAAAAGTGGCGTGAGTTTTCTCACGCCACCAAGTCTTTGACTGGATTAGAAAGTGGTAAGACCGCTATCGGCAGTGACAACTGCACCATTGACGATAGAAGCATCATCGCTTGCTAAGAATAAAGCGACTTCGGCAATCTGCAAAGGAGTTGCCATAGGAGTCTGGAACTGGTTGGCTAACATGACAGAGGCAAGACCTTTCTGGGAGGCGTTTGCGAATGCTTCAGGGCTGACCATTTCAGTGGCGATTCCGCCAGGGCAGATAGCGTTGCAGCGGAGCTGAGAACGATAGTTGAAGGCAGTGTTCTTGACCAAGCCTAAGACGGCATGCTTTGCCATGGTGTAGGCGCAGCCGCTCTTTCCGCCGCAGATACCGGCGATAGAGGCGATGGTGACGATGCTTCCTTTGACACCGCTCTTGATGAATTCCTGAGTGGCTTTCTTGGTAGCGAAAGCAGGTCCATATACGTCGACTGCCATCAATTTCTTCAAAAGCTCGGAATCGAGTTCATCGACAGGAGCGAAATTGTCCATCAATCCTGCGTTGTTGATGAGGATATCGAAATGGCCGAATTTTTCAATGGCGAAATCGATCATCTTGAAGTTGACTTCTTCTAAAGAGATATCACCCTTGAAGGGTAAGATCTTTCCGGCATAGCCTTTTTCTTCGGCTTCTTTGGCTAAAGCGATAAGTCTTTCTTCTCTTCTTGCAACAGCGACAACATTGCATCCTTCCTTTGCGAAAAGAAGTGCGGTTTCTCTTCCGACACCGGAAGAGGCACCAGTGATGACAGCTACTTTGTTTTCAAGTTTCATTTTCTTAAAACCTCCAACGTTTATTATATCAATTATGTAAGCGTTTTTATACATCGGTATATCAAATGTTCAAATTTAATGATTTGAACTGATCAACATAAAAAAATCCGTGCTCGTTTTATCAGAACACGGAATTTTGTTTAGTCTTTTTTGCTTAAGGCATCGAGCTCTTTCTTGTCGATGAGAGGAAGAAGAAGGCTCTTGTAATAGTTGATTCCTTCTCTGTCATCAGCATTGATGCATTCTTTGTAGCAATCGAACGCTGTTGAAAGAACGTTGTCAGAGATCAGAAGTTCGATCTTCTTTTCGCTTAAGTCTTTTAAGATCTTCTTGTGTTCTTTTTCCCAGGTTGATTTTGTGATTGTCGTGATGCCCTTATAAGTCTTGCCCTTCTTCAATAAGGTCATCAGTTCATCTGCTGTTTTGTCATCTTTTTCAAAGACGCGATAATATTCGGCCATATACTTCAGGTATCTGAGATAATCGCCTTCTCTGTAAAGGTAATCTTTCGCTCTTTCGATATAAGAAAGATAGGATAGACCGTTCATTCTTTCTTTTTCGATATCTGCAAGAAGGAAACATAAATCGACAGATACAGGATCAAAATTGAAAGCGTAACGGATGGATTCAATCGCTTTTTCATCCTCTTTCAGGAAGAAATAGGCCTGACCTCTTAAGGTGTATAACGATACGGCATCGATAGGCAGCATGACGTTCTTCCCGGGGAAGAAACGATTGCTGAGATCGTATTCCATTGCGGAGAAGTAAAAGTGGAAGGAGAGGCTATCATCGCAGTGAGTCGCTTTTCCGTTTTCCATGGAAGCGAGGATGTCTTTCTCCAAAGGAATGGAAGCATCGACTGCTTCTTGGTATTTTCCTTCATCTACATTCTTTTTGATTGCCAATAGCTTTTTGTCATAATCAGCGCTTGCCTGTCGTTGAATGTAGGCGGTCAAAAGGCTTGATGTCTTTTCATCGGTATCTTTCAACAGATCCTGCAGCATGTCACTGATTTTATTGATGATCTCATCTCGATAAGGTCGGTCATCGAATCTCTGAAGAGATGAAAAAAGGATTTCAATATCCTTCTTCTTGTCTCCAGTGAGTTTCTTTCTGAGGTTTTCTAAATCTTGTTCTAATGTCATACTATAAGTATAGATTTTTTTGGCTTAAATTGATAGTGATATGAAAAAGAGGAAAGAAAAAGCTACCGCTTTCGCGGTAGCCATTGGATTTAGAAATAGAGATTATTCCTGACCCTGGTTGATGACACCATAGGTGAGGAAGGAAAGAACTCTGTCGAATGTGAGGTTGTCTTTTCCGACAAAGATGATTCTGTCTCCAGAATGGAGAACGAAATCCGGACCGACAGACTGCTTTGCGATGTTGTCGCTGCCGATGACAGCAACGATGGTTGCTTCAGTGTAGTTCCAGAAGTAGACTTCGCCGACGGTCTTGCCGTTGATCCAAGAGTTCTGAGGGACTTCGACCTGAGAGAACTTGACAGCTTCTGTTGTCTGATAGGTGAAGGAATCCTTCATATCATCGATAGCGTTGTTGATCTTGGTCTGAAGTTCTTTCTGTTCGATAAGGAGCTTTTCAAGGGTTGCATATTTGTCCTTGATCTGTGTTTCAGCTCTCCACTTGTTGGCGAATTCCTGAGCGTGAAGAACGGAATCGACATAGACACCGACGCCTCTCTTAGAAGAGACGACCTTTTCCTTTTCAAGGATATTAAGGGCTTTTCTGACTGTTTCCGGGGAAACGCCATAAGCAGCGCCTAAGATAGAACGTCCTTTCAATAAGGTTCCTTCAGGATATTCACCGGTAAGGATTTTACCGCAGACGTCCTGAGCGATTTTGATGTAACGAGGGGTAGATCTTTCTTTAGCCATAATTTTTTTCCTCCAAAAATTGGTACGATAAGTATACTAGAATTTTTACCGAAAAACAACTGACAATAATAAAAACAATCATTAGCGATTTCAAAATTTTGACAAGTTGCTTATTAAGTAAAAGAGGAAAAATATTTAAAAAGTGTCAGCTGTTTTTTCGTGTTTCTTAGGTCTTTTTCGGCAAATTTTAAGAAAAATTTTTTACTTGGTTTTTCTAAAAATCAGTTGATGTTCTGCTCATTGATCAACATTGTAAAAATTTTTGAATGCATGTAATATAAGATGCTTCTCTCCTTCAATGCTGATTCAGAACCTGATGCTTCTTTTAAACGGAAGGGATGACTAATTCATTTTTGTGTTATGTCTATTCGATAGAGCAATATGCTTAAAATAGCGTTTATCCTGGACCACTTTTGCAAAAATTTCAAAAACGGTCCAGGATAATTGCGTTTTCATCGTGGAAAAGTTAAAATAAAGGCAGAGGACAGCTTCATGGAAAATATCTATTTCAGAGAAAAATATCTTTCAAAAATAAGAGGCTTTTATCATGATGCAGATTTGATCAAGGTGATTACCGGCATTCGAAGATCAGGAAAATCCTGTCTGATGCAGATGATAAAAACTGAACTGATGAATTCTGGTATTTCAGAAAAGAATATCTTATATTTCAATTTGGATAAAAGAGAATATCGTTTTATCAAGACTGATGAACAACTGGACCAGTATATCGAGAAAATATCTTCTGGTATTGATGGAAAGAAGTATTTGTTCATCGATGAAATACAGAATGTCAAAGGATTTGAAACAGTCATCAACGGATATCGAGAAGAAGGGGATTATTCGATTTTCATCACGGGGTCCAATTCCTATCTTCTCAGCGGTGAACTGATGACAAAACTGACAGGGCGCTATCTTACTTTCGAAGTTTTTCCTCTTACTTTTGATGAATATATTGGAATGAAGAAACATTATGGCATGGATGTTTCTTCTGATCTTGATGTTGAATTCGGTCATTACGTAATAGAAGGCGGTTTTCCGAGAACACTGTTTTATTCTTCTCTTGCTGACAAACGAAAATATGTCTCCGAGATAGTACAGGAAATCTTCGAAAAGGATATCAGAAGAAGAGTGATCATCAAAAAACCAGAGACTTTCCGTTTGGTCAGGGATTATCTCATCAATAATAGCGGAGTTACAACAAGCATCAGAAATATTCTCTCTGATTTGAACAAAAACGGATTTGCAATCAGCAAGACGACACTTTCTCGTTATCTTCATGCACTTATCGATGCGAAGGTCCTTTATGAATGTGATAGATTCGATTTGAAATCAAAGAAAATGTTATCCGGTGAAAAGAAGTATTACCTTGCTGATTTATCGTTATCATTTGTGACCAATCCTGATAGTCGTGTCAATTATGGACAGGTATTGGAAAACATGGTTTTTCTGTATGCTAAATCAATGGACTATCATGTCAGTATAGGAAAAGTGGGAAAGCTAGAATGTGATTTCATTCTGAAAGATCTGATGCTGAATTATTCTTATGTGCAGGTGTGTTATTCGATTCTGCAGAATGAATCAACAGAAGACAGAGAATACCGCTCTTTGGAGATGATTCATGATAATTATCCTAAATATGTTCTGACTATGGATAAACTGATACAAAAACGCAATGGCATAATCCATGAAAACATATTGGATTTCATGGCTAAACAAAAGAAGTTTTAATAGGATCAAGATCCAATTTTAAAATTGAAACTATGTTTATCCTGGACCAGTTTTGATGGTTTTTTAAAAGTGGTCCAGGATAATTACGTTTTCAAGCTGGTTCAACCATTATGAAAACAAGGGAAATCAGAATAGATTTCCAACATAAAGCGAATTGTTTGCTGTGCAATCAGCTTTGAAAGTGAAAAAAACTCCGCTTTTCAGTTGTTCTTATTGTAAGGCAATCGCAAGAAAGGGGAAATGTTGTTGATTAAGGCATTTCCTTTTTTTGTTGAAATTATTGTATAATATAT
>CAKUXT010000057.1 GCA_934700375.1 uncultured Bacilli bacterium
GGGATGGCGCCCTTTTTTGTTCCTGGATTCCGGAATCCAGGAACAAAAGGGTTACACATAAATTATTCTAGTTCCTAATCATCAGGCGAACGATGAAAAAATCAAAAAAGATCTTGTCCATAATAGTGATATTGTCTGGTTTAACAGAGACATTGAAGAAGTATTTATCAATAGTTGCATAGAAAATTCAGAAAAGAAGTCGAAATCTATTGATTTTCTTGCAAAGGGCCTTATCAAGTCTGTTTCATACCAATTGTTTGCATATGAGGATGACTTTGTGGGAAAACGAAGATCGAATTTGGGTGTTGTTATTAGCAAATATTTAGAAAAGAGTTCTGAATAAAGCAATGACTACGCAGACATCTTAAACTTTATACATTCTAGGTATTCTGACCGTTGTTGATAGGATTGTCTAACAGGCTATCGTTCATCTCTCATTTTTGTGTCGTCAAGAGGGCAATCTCAAATTCACGGCTGAAGAAAAGAGGGCTTTTAGACCCTCTTGAATACTACCTTAAAGAGGTAGCATAGAAGCTATCGCTTCTCACTCTCTACTCAGTCGATGATTTCAATTGTGTTCTCATCCTGAAGAAGAGAAACAGGAATAGAGGCAATATTCTTTCTCTGTCCGTTTTTCTCATCTGTGAGAGAAAGTTCTTTTCCGTTGAAGAGGATGACTCTCTTCTTGCCTGTCTGTCTATGAAGAAGATGAATCTTCTTTCCTTGGAAAGTAAGATTCATGCTGGCTTCATGATAGGGGAAGTAAGAGGCAGGATGGAGTGTGATCTCATCAAGATGCGGATCAAAACCGAATGCGTTTCTGACCAAGGATTTGAAGAGAGTGGATGAACTTCCTGTGAACCAGTCGTTCATGCTTTCTCCGTCACATCCGATATCAGGATTGTAGACATAGCTGTTTGGCATGATAAACGGGGTTGTGGAGATGAATTCATGGGTGATCGGAATCAGCTTGTAGATCTCATCCCAGGCCTCTTTGTCATGGCCTAATAAGAAGAGGGAATCAAGAGCGAAGACGCTACCGTGGATATAGGTAGCAGCATTTTCAGCTGTTCCTTTAGGAAGGTTGACGATTCTTCCGACTTGATAGGCATCCTTGTCAAAGAAGGGATCAAAGGTTTTAAAGCCGTATTTTCCTTCTAGTTTTCTGTATGCGGATAAGACAGCAGGAATGTATTCAGGATGACTCTTATAGAATCCGCTTAAGACATAGAAGGCATTGGATGTCAGTGTGTCTCTGTTTTGATGATCGATATCATCAAAGGAGCCGACATAGAAACTGCGGTTGTTTCCCCATCCGTGGATGATCTTGACCTCATCTCCTTTTCTGACAAAGGCGTGTTTCAATAATCCTTCTTCGATGGTGGATTTTGCTTTTTCAAGACGTGAGATCCATTCCTCTTCGTTTTTTACTTTCTCTAAAATCTCAATAGACTTGTTCAATGAGGAATAGAGCTGGAAAGTGGCCATGACGGAAACGCCGTTTCCGAATTGGCTCTTTTCTTCTCCTTTTCCTAATCCGTCGATGGCATCGTTCCAATCGCCGTATAAGGTCTTAAGACATCCGGTATCGCTATCGATGTTATCGATAAGATAGGCTAACATCTGTTTCAGGTGTTCTAATACACTGTCAGAGCGAGAAGAGAAACAGGCAGAACAGTCCTCATGGATTTCGATGTATCTTCTCTTCTCATTCAAGATGCTGTAATCGTTTGTATAAGAGAGATACTGATAGATTGCATCGATCACCCATAATCCCTGATCGATGAATTCTCTGGCATCGATTCTGACAGAGTCAGAAGAGGACCATGCAAATTGTCTTGGACATCTTCCTGTGACAGAGACATAGTCTAAGCATCCTAATATCTTTTCTTTTACCATCTCTGGCTTGAAGATGACAGCGGCTTCCAAAGCCTGGAAGATATCTCTGAAGCCTAACATCTTAAGGGTGCTGTTTTTGGTTGAGGCACAGTAATCGACTTGTTTGACAAGCATCTTAGAGAAGGAGGTGAATTTCTCTCCGTTTAAGACTTCGTTTCCATTAAAGGAGAAGATATCATAGGTCTTTTCATCATTAGGGAGAGAGAGGAAATAAGAACGGATCTCTTCTAAGGACATATGGTCTTCTTTGTCTGTCAGCTGATAGGAGAATTCAAATGATTCTTTTGGACCTAATTTAGCGTGTAAGAAGTCTCCTGCTATAGCGGTATCGCTGAAGCAGGTGACTTCTTTCTCTTCAAAGAAGCGACCTTCTAATAGACACAAGGAGGAATCCTTGTTTCCGGTTTTGGAATCCGCATAGACAAGTCTTGATGTTGTGTTATCGATGGAATCGATATGATCGGTATTGCGGTAGAAGAAATACTGATTGTAGAGATGTTCGTCTCTTGAGATATCTTCTGTTGTGTTGAAACGGAAACAGTTATCTTTGACTTCGCATTTCTTGAACCATTTGGTTTCAACACTGGAGTAGTTAGAGTGCATCAGCATCGGATTGAAATAGAGAGAGGAGTAAAGGTCTTTCTCTTCTTCTGTTTCATTGATTGCTTTTCCATAGACCAATAATTCTTTTTTGTCATTGAGTGTCAAAGTGACAAAATAGAAGATGCCATCTGTATGGAGAATATAGGTGACTGCATGATAGGAGAAGAAGGTTGCTCTTTCTACATTCTTTTCTAATACATTTCTATCAAAATCAAACAAGGAGACGGGGAGGTATTCCTCTCCTTGTTTGATTCCTAGATAGAAGGAGAGGAAGGAGGTTTCTCCTTCTACTGTCTCAGGAAGAAGGAAGAAATCAGATTCGCTGAGATGAATCTTTCCGTTTGAGTGGGCATATAAGACCATGCCGTCTTTGACATATGGGTATCTTGCATCGCTTCTTCTGTCTCTGGTTAAGAAGATGCCGTTGTTAAAAAAGATGTAATGGTTCTTTTCCTTCTCTGCTTTTTCTTTTAGTGATGAGAAGTGGTTCATCAATTCGTTATAAATGTTCATAGTATCCTCAGTTGTGATCGTGCATGCTGATAAAGTCTTTGATGGCTTTGATATCATCTAGACAGTCTTCTTTTTTCTTTTCGCTTTCGACAAAGATTCTAATAAGTGGCTCTGTTCCGGAGAAACGGATCAAAGCCCAGTCACCTGTGGGGAAGTAGTATTTGAAGTTGTTGTTGATCTCTTTGACAACAGCTCCTTCTTCCTTGAAAGAGGGAAGAGACTTTCTGCAGGCCTCTTTGATCTGCTCCTTGTGTTCGAAGGTGATGCTGTCTTCATAGGATACCTTCTTGAAAGAGGCGAAGTCTCTTACCTCTTTCATGATCTCTGAGACGGGTTTATCCATATTGGAAACCATCTCAAGGAACAGTGCGGAAGCGAAGGTTGAATCCTTTCCGTAGATATATCCTCTCATGGTGAGTCCGCCAGAGCTTTCTCCGCCTAATAGTGCATCATATTCTTTGATGCCGGAAGAGATGTTTTTGAATCCGACATCGACTTCATGGCACTGATAGCCTAATTTTTCAGCGACAGCATCGACAAGATTACTTGTTGCAAGATTCTTGATGATGTCTCCTTTTTCGCCTCTGTATTTGACAAGGTAGTAGTAGATAGATGCCAATATTTCATTGGCATCGACGAAGTTTCCTTTCTCGTCGAGAATGGAAAGCCTGTCGCAGTCGGAGTCTGTACCTAAGCAGATATCGAAATGCTCTTTCAATAAGAGCTCCTTATCTTTCATCATGTTCTTTTCGACAGGGTTAGGAAGAAGTCCTCCGAACAAGGGATTGTGTTCGTTATGGATGACTTTGATGTTTTCAAAACCCATCTTTCTTAAAGTCGGCTCTAAGGTGAGAAGGCCTGTTCCATAAATAGGATCAATAAGGATCTTCAGTTCTTTCTTTTCCTTCTTGATGTGCAAGAACTGTTCGATATAGGCTAAATACGGAGGAAGGACAGAAAGGTAAGTGACCTTTCCTTCCTCTAAAGCGTGCTTTAGAGGAAGAGAGTGAATCTCTTTTACTTCTGCAATCTTCTTTTCCAGTTCATCTGTCAAAGATTTCTCAGCATCCATGCCTTCCTTCTGGAAGAGCTTGACGCCATTGAACCAATACGGATTATGGCTTGCAGTCAGCATGATGCCGAATTCATGATCTCTCACTTTGCTCTGCTGCATGATAGCAGGAGTCGGAGAGGGCTCACTGGATAAGAGAACAGGAATATCATTTCCGGATAAGACTTCTGCAATCCATTCACTTGCCTCTTTGGAACAGAATCTGAAGTCATAGCCGACGATGATCGGTTTACTGTATCCTCTCTCTTTGTATATGTTTGCAATGCCTTGTGCGATAAGAGTGATGTTAGCCTTTGTGAAATCGTCGGCTATCACTCCTCTGAAACCACCGGTTCCGAATTGAATCATAACGAAATCCTCAACTTTCTGATAAGATTGTATCATAATATTGTTGAGATATGATATAATTATTTTACAAAGTAAAAAAATGTGGAGGCACTTATGTCGATCATTAGAAATTCGAACGTGTATCTGGAAAACAGAGGCATTGTAAAAACCTCTCTGAGAATTGAAAATGGTGTGATTGCTGAAATCTCTGATGAGATAGAAGGAAGCGATGCTATCACTCTTCCTGAGAAACAGATTCTAGTTCCTGGCTTTATTGATGAACATACCCATGGAGCGAATGGCTCTGATGCAATGGATGCTAGTAGCAATAGCCTTCATACGATTGCAAAAGCAATCTTAGAGGAGGGTACGACATCTCTGTTATTCACGACGATGACAATGACAAAGAAGAGCATCCTCTCTTCTTTGTCTACAATCCGTGAATATCTTCTTACAGAGGACAAGACTGTTGCTAATGGTCTAGGCATTCATCTTGAAGGCCCGTTTATCTCCCCTGCTTTCTGTGGAGCCCAGAACAAAGAGGATATCTTAGAACTGAATGTCGATGACTTGAATGATTTCATCAAAGAGAGCGGAGACAATATCAAGGAGATGACCTTTTCCTATAAGGCAGGGCATGATGATTTCATCAAAGCGGCTCATGATCATCATATTGTCCTATCTTTAGGACATACGGATGATACTTATCAGGAGGCCAAAGAGGCCTTTGATAAAGGTGTCAGATTAACGACTCATACTTATAATGCAATGAGAGGGTTCCATCATCGTGAAGCAGGAACAGTGGGAGCTCTCTTCATGGATGATAGAGTATCCTGTGAGCTCATCCTTGATCTTCATCATGTCTGCAGAGAATCTGCAGAGATTCTCTATAGGATGAAGGGCAAGGATCATATCATCCTGATCACTGATAGCATGGAGGCCAAATACTTAAAAGACGGCCAATATGAATTGGGCGGAAATCCAGTCTATGTCAAAGACGGAACAGCAAGACTGAAGGACGGAACTCTTGCCGGATCGATTCTGAAAATGAATGATGCTGTCAGAAATGCAAAGGATGTATTCTCAATCAGCTTAACGGATGCGATTGACCTAGCTACGATCAATCCAGCAAGAAATTTGCATGTTGATGATACAGTAGGTTCTATCGCTTTAGGAAAGAGAGCAGACTTTGCTCTCATTGATGAGAACATCAATGTCTATAAGACGTTCAGAAATGGTGTATGTGTATACAATAAAAAAGGAGAATAATGATTATGAGATTGGTTTGTCTTACAAAAGAAGAAGTTGCAAAGGAAGTAGCAGATAGAATTCTGAATCTGGTTGAAAAGAAACCGGATTGCATCCTAGGCTTGGCAACAGGCTCTACTCCGATTGAAACCTATAATGAGATCATCAAAGGAAGCAAGGAAAGACATATCTCTTTTAAAGATGTGAAATCTTTCAACCTTGATGAATATGTCAACAACAGTGACTTCTCTCAGTCTTATCGTTTCTTTATGGATTCTCATCTTTTTGATTTCATCGACATCAAAAAGGAGAATACGAATTTCCCGCCTGAAACAAATCCTTCTTCTTATGATGAGAAGATTGATCAGGCTGGAGGCATCGACTTCCAGATCTTAGGAATCGGAAGCGATGGACACATCGCTTTCAATGAGCCTGGAACACCCTTTGACAGCAAGACACATATTGCTGACTTAAAGGAAGAAACAATCAAAGACAACTCCAGATTCTTCAAGTCTATCAATGATGTCCCTACTCAGGCTGTCACGATGGGCTTATCCACCATTATGAAATCCAAAGAGATTGTCTTATTGGCATTCGGTAAGAACAAAGCAAAAGCAATCAAAGCTATGTTTGATAAACCTAGCATTGATTGTCCTGCTTCTATCCTTTCTTCTCATCCTGATGTCACTGTCTATTGTGATGAGGATGCGAAAGAACTATTGAAGTAAACGTTTAGATTTCAAACTCCTCTGCTCTTCAGGACATTCGGAACCTCTTTGATAAATGGGAGTAGTGATGATTTTATTACGTATCATCTCGTCTATTTTTGAAGCTTTATAAGTCTCTAGTTTCCAACTCATAAAAATGATTTCCCTTATGTTAATAAACATATATTAGATTGCATTGAAAATCTTGTTTCAAAACCCACAGCAGTGTTTCTGTATTTGCTTGGTTGCTAACAAATGAAAATAATGCTATAATTTTTTTACTATTGAGGAGGAATAATGGAGTCAATAAGCAGAAAAGATATTGTTGAATTATGGAAAAGAATGAATGATTTCTTTACTGAACTTAATATCGGAACTCAAAGTGAACGAAGAGAATATGTAAAACTATCAGTTTATTTACATAGAGCTAAAGCTGATAATTTTTTTGGCCGTTTTGTTTCTGATAAGCTTTGCAATTGGGAAAATGACAATTTAAATAATTTCTATCAAGAGCTGATAAAAGCATTGTTTAAGTATAATAAGGCCATTAGTTATTCGTCAGCTCTTTCCGAAATATATCAAAAAATGGTCGATAACCATTTTTTGTATAGAATCAAAGAGTTGAAAAATGCGCGAAATCCAATTCTTTGGGCGTTATATCCTAAGTCGAAAAAACTATCCGTACAGAGCCAATATGAATTTCTTTTGAACTTCATGGAAGATCCACAATATAAATGTGGAAATGGATTAATAAATGACATTGATTCACTGGAAAAAGTTTCAGGTGAATTTGTCGAAAATGACTTCCGTATCAATCGCAAATCTTATTTTGAGTTAATCAAACAAAACCCTTCTTTCAGTTTTCTAAAGCAACAGACTATACCTGTTATTGATGCGTTGATAGAAGAAATCAATAGAGCGTTAAAAAACCTGAATATATTGAAAAAAGCGAAGGATAATGATAAAGAAAAGATTCTCCAAGCAATCGATGCGGTAAAAGAGAGAATTATTCAACCTGGTCTTTCTCAAACGCCTCTCGATTATTTATATTTTGAAGGGAGAAAAAGAATTATCCGCTGTTTGCAGAGGGATGAATATACATCGGTCGGTTCAGTATATAATGCTACAATTGATGATTTGCTTGATGTTGATGGAATCGGGAATGTTTCTGCCTGTTCGGTCAAGGAAGCGGTTGATAAATTTGTAAAATCGTTAAAAGCAGATGCCACCATTCGATTATCCATCGATGATAAAAATCCTGATACGACCGCTTTGTTGAAATGTCTTTATTGTCATTTTGTAAGGATAGACTATGCCGATGAAATTCAAAACCTTGAAAAAAATATATCGAAACTAAAGGAACAGGATTTACCACAATTAGTTAATTCTAATGATGGTTTTTCTCTCTTTTTTGCTTCTGATGATGAAATGGAAAATGTTAAGAAAATTTATCAGATGAAGAAAAACAATATGGCAGAATATAGCCGGGAAATTGAAAATATTTTATTTGTAAACCGGTCAATTGATAACGGAAATGTAAGTGACTCTGTTGTTTGGAAGGATTTTGAAGAAAATCCAATTAAGTACAATAAACTCCTTGAAGATTACCTGGATGAGGATGATTATGATGGAGTTAGTGCTATTTATCATTCTGACAATGTGATTGACCATTTTGTTTCCGATTCAACTGATAACATTTCTTCCATGCAGATGAAAGATGATGATATTCGTAGACAAATTCTAATTAGAAACGATACTTATCATCGTGATTCGATGAATGGGGAACTCTTGGTTCCTCTTATTCCTAAGAGAGGTATTTCGGCTAAAGATATTCCTGAAGAAATCATTAAAAAGATTGATAAAACAGAAATTCACTCAGATGGTTTTCACGGATCGTTAAGAAAATATCAGACATGGGGTGTCAAATTTATTCTCAGTCAAAAAAACACGCTTCTCGGTGATGAGATGGGATTGGGGAAAACAGTAGAAGCCATTGCAACAATGGTTAGTATGACACATGATGGAGGGACGCATTTTCTAGTTGTTTGTCCGATGTCCGTTATCACTAATTGGTGCCGTGAAATCAAAAAATTCAGTGCCCTTGAGCCATATATATTGCGTGGTGAAGATGCATCAGCTAACATCTATCGTTGGTTTAAATACGGTGGTGTTGGTGTCGTAAATTATGAAAGCCTTCATAACGTGAAGAAAATATCATCGGTACATGGTTCCCTCTTGGTTGTCGATGAAGCACATTACATCAAAAATCGTTCGGCGATGAGAACACAAAATGTTATAAAAATCATGCCACGGTTTGATTCCCATCTTTTCATGACTGGTACAGCATTGGAAAACAAAGTTGATGAAATGATTAACCTAGTCGGTTTACTCAATCCTTCTGTTGCAAATGGTGTTCAGACGTATGCGACAAAAAAGGAGTCCGCTAATTTTTGTAAAAATCTTGCTGCTATCTATCTCAGAAGAAAAAGAAGCGATGTTCTTAAAGAACTTCCCGAAAAAGTGGAGTCTAATGAGTGGTGTACTTTAGAAGGAGAGGAGAAAGAAGCATACGAAGAAGATATAATGAATTCTGATTATAGTCACGCTAGACGTCTTTCTTTTAATATTAAAAGTTTACAAAACTCCAGTAAGGGAAAACGCCTTTTGGAAATTGTCAATGATGCTACAGATGAAAACAGAAAAGTCCTGGTTTTCTCTTATTTTTTAGATACGTTGCAAGCAGTAAAACAATTGGTTGGAAATCGATGCATTGGAGTTATTGACGGGTCTGTTTCTACCGATGAGCGACAACATATTATTGATCAATTCAATAATGCTCTGGGCGGTAGTGTTCTGATTTGTCAAATTTCAACGGGAGGGACGGGTCTCAATATTCAATCTGCCTCCGTTGTAATTATTTGTGAACCGCAATTTAAACCATCTACAGAGAATCAAGCCATTTCTAGATCCTATCGAATGGGTCAGGCAAGAAAAGTTTTGGTATATCATTTGTTAGCGAAAGATACTATTGAAGAGGGGATTATTGCGTTGTTGGAAAGTAAGCGACGTTTATTTGACGCTTATGCTGACAAATCAGCAATAGGAGATGAAATGCTTAAAATAGATGAGGATTCTTTCAAATCCTTAGCGCAAAAGGAAAAAAATCGAATCATATTGGAAAGAGGCAGATAGTCGGAAAGCAAAATTACACTCTCCTTCTTTTGGCTTTTCTTTATCAAAAGGAGACTGTTCGTAATCACCAATATATTCGTTGAACCACTTTTTATATCTTTCTCCATTTCCGCTTTTTGGATACAATACTTTTTCACATGTCTGGAATGGTAAGTGCTGCTATCAGTGCAGCTAAACTGTTCCCTTTGTTAAGGCAGTCGGTTTCTTCGATTAATAATTGAATCGCGTTTACTCTCATATTAATTGCAGATAACTAAATTGCATATAATGCTGATGAATGAAATGATTTCAAGTAACAATGATATACAGGAATATAGTTTTTTTCTCTTCTTTATACTAATGACAACACCGAATGTCGAACCAAGGAAGATGATGATGCTAACGATGAAGTAGGCGGAAGATAGATATTCTTTGAAAGATTGTTTAATTCCAGGTTCAAAGATTGGCATAAAGCCAAGTAAAATTGTTCGAAATATATTTATGCTTTGGAATAATGGTGTGGCTCCTCCTATGATGATGAGTAAGGCCATTAGCATTATTATTGAAATGATAGTTTTTTTCATTGAAAATTTTCCTTGGTATTAAAAATCAAATTGGGAAGGTGATGGATGTGTAGTGCACCCCTGACATTGGACTTTAAATAGAACTATAGATAGCAAAACATTGGATGACCACACGGACAATGTTACAGTTGTCCATATCCACCTTGTAAGATAAAAATCGAATTTAGCAGTACTCTCAAACTGCTTCTTGGTATCCAAAGACCTGTTCGTTTTGTTAGAGAAGAATCAAATTTAGCAGTACTCTCAAACACGCGGGCGTTCTTATGATCTTCTTCTATAGTTAGAGAAGAATCGAATTTAGCAGTACTCTCAAACCCAGCGCACTGTGTGCAAATGTTGCCTTTGTTAGAGAAGAATCAAATTTAGCAGTACTCTCAAACTTAGTGTCAATCGCTGCCTTTTCGCCGATCAGTTAGAGAAGAATCAAATTTAGCAGTACTCTCAAACCGAGTTTTCCATCCGCTCTAATTAATTAAAACATTCACTGTTTTGTTGTATTATATGC
>CAKUXT010000058.1 GCA_934700375.1 uncultured Bacilli bacterium
TTTCAGGGCCCGGTTTATCTCCGCAACCGGAAAGTGTGAACATCGCTACAAGGCCCAAAAGAGAAATCAGTTTCTTTTTCATATGTATATCCTTTCTTTATGGAACGGCCTACGCATCAAAAGATTGCGCAAAGGAAGCCCTTCCATCGCTTTAATTATATTTGTAAGGGCTAACATTTAATATCATTAAAAATAAAGGAGGCGTTTTGACTTTTTTTGTTCAAAAAGTGAAATGTGCTTCTTTACTTAAAAAACAGATCTGTTTTCAATTATAAACAAGCACTCATTTCTTATAGTTGATTTCAGTTGAAATGCTCTTTCATTTAAAGATAAGATGTTTTATTCACGAAAAAGAGTCCCACGGGAGTGAGACTCATAAACAGAAACTGTTTTTCTTCGATTTTTATTGTCTGATTCTATTGACTGACCTTGAAAGTCGAGAAAGAGACATCCGCATTATGGGAGAAAACACCTGCTCTTCCTCTTAAAGGACCGACATTGGAGGAGCAGTCGATGATGACTTTGTCATCGATATAGAATTTATAGTTGTTGTTCTGCTGGACAGCTTTCAGGTGATAGGTCTTACCATCCTCAAAGAAGAATTTGCCTCCCTTGATCTGATTGGAGAAATTGAAGTCTGCATAATTCATCGCTGCTTTTCCATTGGCGACAACAAACTGATAACCGGTATAACTGGTGGGATCATTGACATCATCTTCCTCAATGGAATAGTCTTTGACATTCATGATGATACCAGCATAGCCATCCGGTTCAATGGAATGGACTGTCATATCCGTTTCGATTGTCGCTTCAGAATACTCTTCTTCTGTCAATAAACCGAATGCGCCTTCGTTTTCGCTTCTGATGCCGGTCTTTGTCTGTGTAAGCTTGGTATCAGAACCTTTTCTTCCGACTAAGGATGAAAGATCATCATTTACAAGATCAAGATCATAACCATCGACAGCATTGACTTCCTCATAATGGATTTCATTCAATGCCAAGGTGTCGCCTGTATTCACGAATGTGATATTGTGAGCCCCAGGCGTGAGCTCGATATCAGCAACCTTGACTAAGGCATCTCCGTCCTCTGTCTTTGGAACAGAGCCATTCAACGTTACTTCCTTTTCAACTGCGCCATCGACTTTGACCTGGAAGGAAGAGGCGACATAATCGCCAGGAATACGAATGGAGAGCTGATACTTCTCAGCGGCATGAGCGTACATGTGATAGGTTGCAAAATCGCCATCGTTCTTCAAGATGAGATTATGGGACCCGGTGTTGTTGTAGAGCTTTTTGGAAGTGACTTCCTCTAAACCGGAACCTGTAGTCAAATAGGATAAGTCAGGATCATTATTGCTGGCCAAGGAGACTTCATCGTTATACGCTTTAGTATCAGAAGAACCTAAAGCGACATTGCTGAAAGCGGAATATCCGATCTCTGTAAAGTCGGTTTCAGGATATCCGATTTTACCGCCCTTCAAAGCGATGTTATCCTCATCGATCTTCATCATATTGTCAAAATAGAGGACAAGTCTTTTATCTTTATACTGAAGTCGATAGTTATGATAGACACCAGTATCGAATTCATGGGTCAACGTGCCTTCCGCAATTTTAGCCTCTGTTCCATCTGTGACACTATGGACAGTCAGCGTATTATTGATGAATTCGATATAAGAATAGTTTTTCTCATCCTGATAGGAGAAGATCATCTTTCCTTGACCGATAGTATTGAACTCAACGGAGAAGGTATCTTGAGTCGATAAAGAGGATAAATACTTGTTTCCGACTTGTTCATAAGACTCAACGCCTTCGCTATAGAAAGGAGGAAGCTCTGTTCCGACACAGTCATCCGGTCTAACGAAGTTCGTGACCATATTCGGTCCATCGAATGAGAGACGGGAGAAGTTTAAGTATCTTGTTCTTCCTGGAATCATATTGTGATAGGCGATATAGTAAGAATCAAGATCAGGTCCTAAGACAGTACAGGAATGTCCTAAGCCCCAGAAGGAATCTCCAGTTTCAAGAAGGACAGTCTTCTTTCTTTCAAAAGAGGAGGAAGAGAGAAGATTGCTTCCCTTAGGTGCATAGCAATAATCGACACGATAGTCTCTATTGATATAGTTGGTACCAGTCCAAGTCATATAGTATTCACCATAACGGTTAAGAAGATAAGGCCCTTCGTTCCATCCGCCCATATGACAGGCTCCGATCGGTGTCTGGAAATAACTTCCGTCCTCATTCTGTCTGAAATCGGTGAAATCATCACTCATCTCATAGCCTTGTACGCATCCGCTGCCTGCACCATACATGAGGATTCTCTCATCATCCGTGATGAAGAAAGAACCATCGATGCTTCTTTCAACATTCTGTGTGATGGCATTGAATGGTCCTTCCGGGCTTTCGCTGCTTAAGATATAATGACCTTTTCCAGAAGGAGATGTGATCATATAGAACATGCCGTTGAAGTAGATGACTTCTGGTGCAAAAGGAGTGCCATCCTTCGGTGCTGCTGTTCCGTCTTTTGAATATTCGTAACAGTATCCTCTTCCGTTGACACCATTATCAACAGGTTCCCAGGTGTACATATCGCTTGAGACATAGCAGCGGACTGCTCTTCCGTTTGTCGTCGGATAAAGATAGTACTTTCCGTTGAAACGATAGACAAAAGGATCGGCGGTCTCCTGTCCGCCTGACATCTTGATGAAGTTATCATAGGTAAGAACATCATCTGTCTTATTGAGTTCTTCATCTGTCGGTTTATGAGTTGATGGCGTATTATCGATCTTGTCTGTTTCCTTAGCTGATTCGCTTCCTTTGTTTCCACATCCCACTGTGGAAAGAAGAAGGAAAGGAAGCATGAATACCAATGATTTGTTTTTCATGTTTTCACCTCGCTGTCAAAAGGGTAAGGGAAGCCCTTACATAGATTGTATTAGATATATGTGGAAGTTAAAAGCATTAAAAATAAAGAGAATGTATTACTGATGCTTCTCAACCCAGTTTCTGACTCTGTTTCTTGCTTTTGACACTAAACTTCCTGGAATCGGAAGAGGATCTTTGACATCCGCTCCTTTTGCAAGGTCTTTGATATGGGAGATGCTGGCTCCTAAGCCGCTTCCTTCATGGGTAGAGAAAGGATAGATGGTCTTTCCTTTCAAGTCAGCATGCTTCAGAAAAGTGATGAAAGGAGAAGGAAGGTCTTCCCAGAAGATCGGATATCCTAAATAGATGACATCGTAGGATGATAGATCTGGATAAGAAAGAAGTTCTCTTTCGGCTTTGCTGAACTGATCGTTCTGTGCCTGTGCTACACAGGTCTCATAATCAGAAGAATACGGTTCTTTCAGAACAAGCGGAAAGAGATCTCCATCGGTTGCTTCCTGAATGTAGCCTGCGATTCTTTCTGTATTTCCGACTTCAAGTTTCCTGACTTCTCCGTCCACCCAGTTTTCGTCTCTTCTTGAATAATATACGATGATTGTTTTCATGTCTGTTCTCCCAAACTGACTAATAGTATAACGAGAAATACAGATAAAGAAGCGAAAGAAAGGGCTTTTATACAAAAATATATCAGTTTGTTGAGAATTATCCTTGCAGAAAAAGATTATTGTTGTAAACTATGTGCGTCAGATCGAATAGAGGAGCGATTACAAATCAGTACTACTTCCATCAAGACCATTGGGAAGCTAGGAAAGGTAAGAATCGCCGAAACCTTCATTCTTAGGTCAGAAGAATGATGAGTTGGGACATAGGGAAATACCTTATGTACTCTCCGAAGCCAGGCTTCGGTTGGCACTATTGATAGCAGTCCTTCCTTTATGAAAGGTCGCTGATTAGTGCGACCTGATTCATGAAAGGGGGGGACATTTTTTATGTCTTTGAAACACACATTGCCGGTTTTGCTGTTTTCGTTGTCGTCTTTATTCTCCTGTGGAACTAGTACAAAAGTCCAAAAAGAGATCACCATGGATGGTAAGACATTCACTGTCGAAGCCAATGAGCTTGTCATCGGAATGGAATGCAATTATTCTCCGTTCAATTGGACAACAACGACAGAGAGCGAATATACGCTTCCGATTTCAAAAAGCGAATATGCAGACGGATATGATATCCAGGTCGCAAAGATTCTCTCCGAGAAAATGCAGATGGATGTCAGAATCGTCAAAGAGCAGTGGGAGTCTCTGATTGAAGACTGCAACATGGGTAACACCAATCTCATTTTAGCGGGTATGACAGACACTGAAGAAAGAAGACAGTCTGTCGCTTTCAGCGATGAGTATTATCGTTCCGAAGTCGTTCTTCTTGTCAAAAAAGAAGTCGCTGATCAGTATCAGGGCCAGATCCTGAACAACGAACAGCTGAGAACATTATTGAGCGGAAAACAGGTCATCTCTCAGAAGGATACTGTCGAAGATAATATCATCGATACCTTTGTCAAAGAGTATCAGTCCGTCCATGTCCCCGGTCAAACAACTTATGGTCTTGCAGCTAAAGATGTAGAACAGGGAATCGCTTTTGCACTCACTGTCGAACTCCCTGTTGCAAACGCCTATGTTTCCTCGATGGACTCTGTCGGCATCATCCATATCGAACAAGATATCTTAGGAGTCGACTTATCCGAACTCGGTGTCTCTATCGGCATCAAAAAAGGAAATGACGGCTTGAAAGAAGCCGTGAATCATGTCTTGTCCACAATCAGTGAAGACGAGAGAAACAGAATGATGAACGAAGCCGTAGAAAGAAGTGCACAATAATGGCAGAGGATATCTCTTATCTTTTCAGCCACTATTGGCAGTTCTATCTCAAAGGAACTTTATCGACTATTATCCTTTCTGTCATCGGTACATTCGGCGGTCTTTTCTTAGGTATCTTCTTAGCCTTCGGTAAAAGACTGACGACCAAAAATCTTCCCTGGTATCAGAAGATTTATCGCTATCCGATCAAGTTTCTCTGTTCCTTATATTCTCTTGTCATCCGCGGCACGCCGATGATGGTTCAGGCTATGCTTTTCAAATACGGAAGCCAGTTGATCTTCAATCTCAACTGGAACAATGTTCTTCCTGGCGTTGATACGTTCAACGGCTGGCTAATTGCTGGTCTTATTGTCATCACTTTCAACACCGCCGCTTATATGGGTGAAATCGTCATTGCCGGATTAAACGGAATCGATCCTGGACAGAATGAGGGTGCAAGATCATTAGGAATGAACTCGTTTGAGACCTTATTCCATGTCACACTTCCTCAGGCACTTCGCAACTCTATTCCGACAATCGGAAACGAGTGGGTTGTCAACATCAAGGATTCATCTGTTCTGAATGTCATCGCTGTCAGCGAACTTTTCTACAATGCCGAATCTGCAGCGAGCAAGAACTACAAATACATGGCAACCTATCTCATCATCGCCTGCATCTATCTGTTGCTGACTGTCGTTGCTACTTTGATACTGAAATTTGTCGAATTCAAACTGGATGGAAAGAAGGTCAAAGTCGAATTCAGTAAACTTCTGTTCCATTTCCATAATAAAAAGGAGGCCTGAAAATGTCATTGCTTGAAGTCAATCATTTAGCCAAGACTTTCTCTAACGACACTGTCGTTCTGAAAGATGTCTCCTTTTCAGTCAATAAAGGAGACTGTGTCACCATCATCGGTTCTTCCGGAAGCGGAAAATCGACTCTTTTAAGATGTATTGGATTGCTAGAAAAACCGACAGCTGGTTCCATCCTTTTTGACGGTAAGAATATCTTATCCAATGAGATGAGCGAAAAAGACGTTCATAAGAAGATGCAGATGGTCTTCCAGTCCTTCAATCTTTTCAACAATATGGATGTATTGAAGAATTGTATGATCGGACAGACACTTGTTCTGAAAAGAAAGAAAGAGGAAGCGAAAAGAATCGCTCTTGAAAACCTGAAAAGAGTCGGGCTTGAAGATCGTGTCCACTTTAAAATCAGAGATCTTTCCGGCGGACAGAAGCAGCGTGTTGCTATCGCAAGAGCGCTCTCGATGAATCCTGATATCATCCTCTTTGATGAACCCACCTCCGCTCTTGATCCGGAAATGGTCAATGAAGTACTGAAGGTCATGAAAGAACTGGCCTCTTTGAAAGTGACGATGATCGTTGTCACCCATGAGATGTCCTTTGCCAAAGAGGTATCGGATAAAGTCATCTTCATGAACGATGGTGTCATTAGAGTGGAAGGAACACCGAAAGAAGTATTTGAAGATAGCAAGGACGAAAGACTACTTTCGTTCCTCAACAGACCGAACAAATCACCGGTATTCAAACCGAGAGAACCAGAAAAGCTTTTCCAAAAGACCTTGATCGGAGACTAATTTCTATCTTTTCTTTCGCTATATGTTTAAAATATAGCTATCTGTGGAGGTATGTATGGACATCAAAATCGAAGATCAGCATTTCACAGGCGAAAGAGCCCTGTTCAAATGTCATGACACAACTATTTCTCATTGTTTGTTTGATGATGGGGAATCCCCTTTAAAAGAAGGAAGAAACCTTGTTGTTGACAATTGCACATTCGGTTGGAAATATCCGCTTTGGTACGGAGAGAATCATATTGTCAGAAACTCCACCTTCTTGGAAATGGCAAGAAGCGGGCTTTGGTATACCAATCATTCCACATTCGAAAACTGCCTTCTTATCGCGCCGAAGCTTTTTAGAAGAAGTCATGATCTTCTTCTTTCCGATATTGAATTCAAGGATGCAAAAGAAACCCTTTGGACCTGCAATAAGGTCACATTGAAGAATGTCAAAGCCGAAAACGGCGATTACTTCTTAAAAGATTCAACGGATGTCTCAGTCGACAATCTGAGATTGAACGGAAACTACTGCTTTGATGGCGGCAAGAATATCTGTGTTCGCAATTCTGCTTTAAACAGCAAGGATGCTTTTTGGAACTGTGAAAATGTATACGTTGAAAATTCAACGATTGTCGGTGAATATTTCGGATGGAACAGCAAGAACATTGTCTTAAAGAACTGCAAAGTCATCTCCCATCAGGGATTCTGTTATATCGAGAATCTGAAGATGATCGATTGTGTCATCGAAGGCTCTGATCTGATCTTCGAATACTGTTCGAATATCGATATCGATGTCAAATCGAGACTTCTTTCTGTCAAGAATCCTCTCTCTGGAAGAATTTCTTCCTATGGTATCGATGAGCTGATTCAGGATGATGAATCCCTTGATAAAAGCAAAGTCGAATACATCACAAAGGAGTCTTTATGAAATACGATTTCACAACAGTAAACGATAGAAGAAATACGGGTTCTATCAAGTGGGATGTCAAAGAGAATGAAATTCCGATGTCGATTGCAGACATGGATTTTCCTACCTCTCCTTTTATCAGAAAGGCGATTGAGAAACGAGCAGAAAGCGGCATCTATGGTTATACTGAACCAGGCGATGACTGGTATGATGCCTATATCTCTTTTTTCTCTGATCGTTATGATGTCACTTTGAAAAAAGAATGGATGATGTTTTCTACCGGTGTCGTTCCGACGATTTCAAGCAGCGTCAGAAAACTAACAAAAGAAGGAGACAATGTCGTTGTCCTTTCTCCTGTCTACAATATCTTCTACAATTCGATCATCAACAACAATCGCCACGTCCTTGAAGTGGAACTGAAGAACATCGACGATGATTATTTCATCGATTTTGATGAATTAGAAAAAGCATTCGCGTTAGAGAATACTTCCCTTATCATCTTCTGCAATCCCGCCAATCCTGTCGGAAGAATCTGGACAAGAGAAGAACTTGCCAAGTTAGGTGAACTTGCCAATAAATACAACGTCATTGTCTTAAGCGATGAGATTCATGGTTTCATCACAAGACCTGGCAAGAAATACATTCCTTTCTTTTCCGTCAATGAAGTCAATAAGATGATCTCAGTCAATGCCGTCTCTGTCACCAAACCTTTCAACCTTGCAGGCATTCAGACCTCTTTATGTTTTGTTCCGAATCCTGAATTGTTCAAGAAAGTCAATCGTCAGATCAATACCGATGAAGTGGCTGAACCTAATATCTTTGCCTGTCCTGTCATAGTTGCTGCTTTAAACGATTCCAGAGAATGGTTGGATGAGATGAATGAGGTTGTCTTTGATAACAGAGACTATGTCGAAGAATTCATCAAAGAAAACATTCCTGCTCTTTCTGTCAATAGATCAGATGCCACTTATCTTTTATGGATCAACTGCAAAAAGGTTTCTCTTCCTTCCAAAGTCTTTGCAGACTTCTTAAGAAAAGAGACTGGACTGATACTGACAGATGGCACAGTCTATGGAAAAGGCGGAAACGGATATCTGAGAATGAATGTTGCCTGTCCTAGAAAGACATTGCTTGAGGCTTTGAATAGACTGAAAACAGGAACTGAGAAGTTTCTTTCTTTGAACCATTGATTGTTGTCATGAAACCATTCATTTGGTACAATTGGAAAAACCAATGGAAAACAAATGGGAAGACGTAACAGACTACTTCAGTGAAGAAAGAAAATATTATAACGGCAAATACATGCTTAAAGACCATGTCCTGAATGAAAAATAAGTAGTTCAGCTTTGGGAAGTCATCGAAACAAATAGACTGGACTACAATTACGAGATTTTCGTCAATATGCCAAAATTCTACGCTTCTTGCTATCCTGACGAAAAACCTTATGAGCTGTTTGACGAGATCAAAAAGGAAATCGAAGGTCGTTTAAAGCTGAAGAATCCGTTTCCTTGGCCTTACATTGAAAAATTCATGAAGAAATACAATATGGGAATGGCGATAGATTCCTTTTTCCCCGACTTCGATAAGTTATTAGAAGCGTTTCCCAAGTGACCATTCTGAAAGAATAACGGGCAGCTAGTCCGTTATTTTTTCTTCTCGTTTTAAAAGATGCGGATATAAAGAATTCATCAGAATTGCAGAAAGCGGAGCAGTGAGAAGAATACAGAGAACGGAGACAGAAAGGACGATTTCACCAGCCTGAATCACTGCATTTGCATTTGATGCACCTTGTAATAGCAATTGATTTCCTAAATCCAATAATCCGCCTCCGATTGCAGCCTGAACTGTCGCTTTGGGAAGATAAGAGAGAACTGTAAATGCTCTCTCTTTCAGATTCAGTTTTGCTTTGATAAGACAGGCTGATACAGCAAGAGAACGGCAGGTAAGAGAACATAAAAGAAGGAGAAGAGCAGGAAGAAAATAAGAGAACGCATACTCCATCTTGATGCTACAGCCGACTAACACAAACAGGAACATCTCTGCAAATACCCATACCTGATTTGCTCTTTTTTTCAGTTCTGTTGCAAAATCAGGAGTCTTTTTGAAGAGAGCCAAAGCAAAAGTGATGATCGATAACAAAGAAGAGAAGCCAAAATATGGAGCAAGTACGTCCTCTAGACAGGTCAATCCAAAACCAATAGCAAGAAGAAGGATAAAAGATATTGTTGTATCCATCTTTGTTTTTTTGAAAACCAAAGAGAGAAGGAAACCGATAAGAAGGCCGACTGCAATTCCTAAGACAATGGAGATTGGAATATTGAGGAAAGTCATTGCACTGACATGACCACCTTTTTCCATCGTGAGAAAACACTGATAAAAGACAATCATTACAATATCATCGATGCTACTTCCTGCGATGATCAATTGTGGTATTCCTTCTTTCGTTCCATATTTTTCTTCTAATAGTCTGCTCATCATCGGAATGACAACAGCTGGAGAAACAGCTCCTAACACAGAACCGAGAAGGAAGCTTTCCGTATAAGTGATAGAGAAGAACAAAGGGGAAAGAAGACCGACGGTCACCATCTCTACACAAGCTGGGACAAAGGACATCAGGATAGCAGGTCTTCCGACTTTCTTCAAATCGCTGACTGAAAGAGACAATCCTGCTTTCAATAAGATGATAATTAAAGCGATTTTTCTGATGTATGATGAAATGTTCATCAATCCAGTGTCGAGAAGATGAAAGGAATCATTCGATACTTTAGAATCGATAAAGCTTAGAAGGATACCAAAGAGAAGATAGAAGACAAGAGATGGAATCTTGATCAGCTTCGCTAGACGATTGAAAAGAACGCCGAAGAATAGAATCAGAAACAACGTAAGAAAGAATGTCATAAGTGCCTCCTCGCAAAGAAAAAAGCTGATTAGTCTATACTGAAAAACCAGCATAGACGTCATCAGCCATTGTTAATAGCGGTTTGATACTTATCGTATCCGGAAGACATCATTTCCGACAATCATTATAGTCTTTCAGATAGAGGTGTCAATCATCAATAAGAGATTGTTACTCTTGCCCCATCAAAAGTATAGGAGAATTGATGGGTGTTATAGGATGATTGATCAAGTCTATCGAAATCGGTACCGTGAATGAAGAAAGAAGCTTTCTTTGTCTCCCCCTCACCTGTGACGACAAAATAGGAAGAGAGA
>CAKUXT010000059.1 GCA_934700375.1 uncultured Bacilli bacterium
TGGCTAAAGCGTTCTTCGGCATGGAGAAACTTACCTCCGGTCATGTATACGCCTATAGCAAGAGACAGCCTACCTTCAAAGAGAAGTGGAGAGCCAATCTTGCCAAGTTAAAGAAGAAACCGGTCGAAGAGATCACGGATATCGTCGAATACGAAATCAAGAATATCGATACAGCCTTGAAGGCATCAATCGGTTATATCTCCAAAGACAGAGACAAAGAGACATTGATTCTTCCTGATTCCATCAAGAACAACCTTTGCATCTCTAATCTTGATAATCTCGCTGTCTTCGGTGTCATCACACCGAGAAGCGAAAAGAAGTTCGCAGCTGACATCATCGAATCCTTCCATATCAAATGCGCTTCGATGAATCAGACAGTCAAAGAACTCTCTGGCGGAAACAAACAGAAAGTCAGCTTCGGAAAATGGATTGGAAACAATTCCAAAATATTGGTCTTCGATTCACCGACAAGAGGTGTCGATGTCATGGTCAAAGCGACGATGTATCAGCTCTTCAATCAGCTGAAGAAGGAAGGATATACGATCCTCATCGTCTCTGAGGAACTTCCGGAACTCATTGGTATGAGCGACAGAATCCTCGTCATGAAAGACGGAAAAATCAATCATGAATTCTTAAGAAGCGAAGATCTGAAAGAAGAAGACATCATCAATTACATGATCTAGGAGGGAAAAATGAAAGCAATTGCAAACAATATCAAATCGTTCTTCACTCCTAAGGGATTGAAAGAACATAAAGGAGAGATCATTCAGTGGGGATCCTTGATCCTTGTCGTTGTTCTCTTCTCCATTCTGACGAAGGGAAATATCTTCTCGGCCTATAACCTTAAGACATTGGTCGGACAGATCTCATCCTTGCTTATCATGGCATGCGGTCTTCTCTTTGTCTTCGCATGCGGAAGCTTCGATATCGCAAGCGGAAGCGTAGCTGGCTTATGTTCGCTCATTATGGTCCTTATCGCCAATAAGACAGGACAGCTATGGATCGGAATCATCGTCTCTATCCTCTTATCCATGATTCTTTATTTCCTTCAGTGCTTCATCTCCGTCAAACTGAAACTCGTTACGACAATCGCCTCCCTTGCCATCATGTTCTCAGCCAGAGGCGTTATCACTTATGTCTGTTCTCTCTCAGACGGCGTTGTCCATATCGATGACTACAGCATGATTTCCAACTTGAAATCCAACTGGGTCCTTCAGCTTGTCATCACATTATTAGTTGTACTTATCACTGGATTCTTATTCAATTATACAAAGATAGGAAAACAGGCAAAAGCTATCGGAGACAATCCGATATCTGCAAGACAAAGCGGAACCAATGTCAACGGCATCAGATACTTCGCCTATGTCTTGGCCGGATTATTAGTCGGCATCGCCAGCATCTTCCTGATGGCCAGAAGCGGATCAATCGGAAAGTCGATCGGTTCCGGTATGGAAATGGACATTATGATCGCCATCATCTTAGGAGGCATGAACCTCAATGGCGGAAGCAAATCCAAGATGTCGGCTGCAGTCATCGGTTCTATCACTTACCGTCTGCTCTCGAATGGCATGACGATGGTAGGTGTTAAAACAAACTACATTTCTTTAGTCAAAGGAATCATCTTCTTAGCAATCATTTTCATGACGTTGAGACAAAGCAAAAACGTCAAAGAAATGCCTCGTTAAACGAACAATTTCATAGAAAGGAGAAAAAATCATGAAACGTTCAAAAAATCTTATGTTGAGCTTAGCTGTCTTAGCAGGTGCTTTAGTCGGATGCGGTGGCGGAAACAATGAGAAAATCAAGATCGGTGTTGTTATGTATTCCTTCTCCGATGTTCAGGGAAAGACCATCGAGAATTACTGCAAATACCTTTCCAATAACCTTCCTATCGAATTCGCTTTTGAAGCCACAAACTATCAGGATGACCAGCAGATCACTGCTGTCGAAAACCTCATCTCCGCTGGATGCAAGGGCATCATCTCCGGTTATGACACTTCTTTAGTCTCCTGCCTTGATACTGCAAAGAATGCAGGCGTCTATTATTCTTTGGCTTTGGATTATTCTTCTGCCACTGACTTCAAGGACAGCCCTGTCAACGAATACTTCGTCGGCGGAACTCAGCAGTTCGGCGGTGATCTTGTCGCTTTAGGAAAGGCCTATGCCAAGGCTGCTGTCGATGCTGGATTGAAGGATATCGGCGGTGTCTCCTTCCCTTCCTGGGCCTTTGTCGAAGGACCGGCATTATATAATGCTTTCAAGGCTGAAGTCACTGCTCTTGATTCCACTGCAAAGGCTGAAGACCTTGTCCTCTCCACTGGTTTCATGGCTGATGATGTTCAGACAGCAACTAACAAGGTTCTCACCGATACTCCTACAGTCGATAGTATCTTCGGACTTTCTTCCGGTCTTGACTATGTCTATCCTGTCATCCGTGACAAGAACGTCAAGCTCCTTTCCATGGGCTATGATGATTCCGTCAAGTCTCTCTTCGAGGCCGGCAAGCTTGTCGCAAGCGGAAACAACAACCACGTTCAGTCCATCGCTTCCTGCGTTGCCAGACTTGTCAACGCTATCGATGGAAAGACCTATAGCGATGCAACAAGCGGCAAATACAACCAGGACAACATCGTCAACGGTGTTGCAGGCTATCCTGTCATGACCAGTGTTGCTGATGTTGCTGATTACACAACCTATATCGCTCCTAGTGATATGTCTAATGGCGGCGCTGTCACAGCTGATGAATTGAAGAATGTCATGCTCCGTTACAATGACAAGGCTACCTTAAGTGATCTCAACACCCTCACCAACCGCACCATGGCTGAGATCAAGGCTGTCAGAACTTCTAAGTAATTAAACAAAATATCGCTATCACATTAGCGATTAGAAAGGCGATTGCAATATGAAAGACAAAATATTGAAAACTGGATTAGGCTACCTGAAAAGTCTGATATTCCCTGTTGTTCTCTATGTCATCTTTGCGCTGATTTCCCTCTGTTGTGGTAAACAGGGCACTTACTTCTCCTCCTATACGACAGGGAAGATATTTCAGGAGTCCGTTTTGGCAACACTTGTCGGCATTGCAATCGCCGTTCCTTTAAAAGGCGGAAGATGGGACTTTGCAACCGGTACGATTTCAGTCTTAGGCGGAATCATCGGTCTCAATCTCACCATCATGTTAAAGGCTCCGTTGATTGTCGGAATCATCTTCACGGTCTTCTTCTCGGTGCTTTTGGCTGTTTTAGAGGGACTTCTCTATATCGTTCTCCGCGTTCCGAATATGATCGTCTCCTTAGGTGTTGTCATGATCTATGAGGCGATGACCAATATTCTCTTCAACGGAAAAGGCGTCAATGTCTTCAACAACACACCTGAATACGCAAATGAACTCCTCAAGCTCTACAATGCTCCTTGGTGCTATATCCTTTTAGTCCTTGTCATATTGGTCTCTACTTTCCTTCTCTACTATACCCGTTTTGGAGCTGACAATAAGTCGTTAGGTCTGAATTCGAAGTTGGCTATCAATGCAGGCGTCAAGGAAAAGAAGAACATTCTTCTCACCTATGTCTTCATCGGTGTCCTGTTAGGCTTTGCCGCTATCCTCAATGCATCCAAAGGAAAAGTCGAAGCAGCCAGCAACCTCTCCTCTACAAACCTGATGTTCTCCTCTATGGGACCTGTCTTGGTCGGTCTTTTCTTAGAACAGTATTCTACCCTTCCTTTCGGTGTCTTTGTCGGCGCTTTAGGCTTCAATGTCATCAGTTATGGACTTCAGGCATTAAGCATTGATTCCTCCATTCAGACAATCATCACTGGTGTTGCCATCGTTCTCATCATGACCTATACGACAAACCAGGAATTATTGAAGAATATCATTCGCAATACGTTCTCATTCAAAAAGAAGGAAGCATAATCATGTCAGATATCAATCTTAAAACCGCACCTTATTTTTTCTCGGACAAACAGATCGAAAAAATCGAAAAAATGATCTCCTCCATGACCTTGGAAGAGAAGATCGGACAGCTCTTCTTCGTTGTCGGAAGAGGATTCGATGAAGAATATCTCTCCCATGTCACTAAAGATCTTTATGTCGGCGGCATCATGGTCCGCCCTTTGAACAAAGATACAGACCGTGCCATCATCTCCTATGTTCAGAAACATTCCAACATTCCGCTCTTTGTTGCTGCTAACTTGGAATCCGGCGGAGCAGGATGCTGCTCTGAAGGAACCAATGTCGCAACGAACATGATGATCGGTGCGACAAATGATCCTCATAACGCTTATGAGTTAGGGAGAATCTGTTCTGAAGAAGCCAAGGAGATCGGTGTGAACTTCGCCTTTGCTCCTGTCAGCGACATCGACTACAACTTCAGAAATCCAATCATGAACACAAGAACATTCGCTTCTTCTGTAAACATGGTCAAAGAATGTGCCACAAACTACATTCTTGCCTCTCAGAAGAACAATGTCATGTGCTCTGCCAAGCACTTCCCTGGAGACGGAAGAGATGAAAGAGATCAGCATCTTGTCTCTTCTATCAATGACTTGTCCTGCGAAGAATGGGATAAGAGCTATGGCGCTATTTATGAAAGCGAGATCAAGGCCGGTGTCTTAGCCTTTATGACAGGACACATCCTTCTTCCTTCCTATAGCAAGAGACTCAATCCTGCTTTAGAGGATAAAGATATCCTTCCTGGTTCGTTATCCACAGAGCTTCTCAATGGACTATTAAGAGAGAAGCTTGGCTTCAATGGTCTGATATTGACAGATGCCTCCACTATGGCAGGATTCAATATTCCTTATCCTAGAGATTATGCTGTTCCTTATTCCATCAAGGCCGGCAATGATATGTTCCTCTTCTGCAAGAACCTTGACGAAGATGTCAAGTTCATGAAGAGAGGATATGAAAGAAATATCATCACGGAAGAGAGACTTCACGATGCGCTTGTTCGTATCCTTGCCACAAAGATGAAGATCGGACTTCTTGATGAAGACTTCTCTTTCTTAAAACGTGAACCCGTCTTAAGAAAGAAAGAAAACTTAGAAGTCGCTAAGAGAATCGCTTCTGATTCCATCACACTTGTCAAGGAACAGGAAGGACTTCTTCCTCTCAATGTCAAGAAGAACAAGAGAATCCTTCTCCACATTCTTGAAAGCGGCGGAAACGCACTCGGCTACTTGAGAACCGAAGTCGGAAATCAGTTCAAGGCTCTTTTGGAAAAAGAAGGCTTCGAAGTGACTCCGTTTGTCTCAAACGGCACTTACGAAGGACTTCAGGAAGCCTTTGAAAGCGTCAAAGAGAAGTATGATGCAATCATCTATCTTGCTAACCTTGAAACAAAATCCAATCAGACGACTGTCCGTATCGAATGGACCAATCCGATGGGTGTCAATGTCCCGATCTACATCAATTCCATTCCGACCATCTTCATCTCTCTTGCTAACCCCTATCATCTTCTTGATGTTCCTCGCGTAAAGACTTATATCAATACCTATGGAATGAATGATTATACACTCACTTGTCTTGTCGATAAACTTTTGGGCCGTGACACTTTCCGCGGAAAGGATCCTGTCGATTCCTTCTGTGGAAAATGGGATACCCATTTATAAATAATGAAAGGAGAAACCTATGATCTGTAATCGTATACCGTTGACTGGCGATGATAGCTATCTTGACACTTATGTTCTTGATGATGGCGAATATGACAGAAAAGGAAGAAAGCATCATGCGATGATTGTCTGCCCTGGAGGCGGATATTGCTACTGTTCCAAAAACGAAGGAGAACCTGTTGCCATGTTCTATCTTCGTCATGGATATCACGCTTTTGTCCTTCATTATGACTGTGGCATTGCTCATCCTTTCCCGACACAGTTAAGACAGCTTGCAGAAGCTTTCTTATACGTCAAAAATCACAAAGAAGAATTCCTAATTGATGAGATCGATGTCGTCGGTTTCTCTGCCGGTGGCAACCTCGCATTGTCCTTAGGCTGCTTCTTTGATAAAGACTATGTTCTGAAAGGACATGATGCAAAAGGCACTGACTTAAGACCTGATCATATCATCTTAGGTTATCCTGCCGTCACATTGCATCCCCAGAGACCGAAAGGCGTCATGCCTAAAGAGGTTCTTGAACTGATTGAAGCTGGTAAGCTTCCTGATTTCAGAGGACCGACAATCCGTGAGATTCTCTTAGGAAAAGAGAATCCGAGCGAAGAAGAGCTCGAATCTTTAAACTTCATTCACTATCTTAGAGCTGATATGCCGCCTGTCTTTGCTTTCGGCTCCTATCGTGATTCTGTCATCCTTCCTTCCGACCTTACTTCCTTGGCATCCAGCCTTGTCGAATTGAAGGTCCCTGTTGAATTGCATCTCTTTGCAAACGGAAACCATGGTGTTTCTCTTTGCGATGAGACTGTCAAGGATAAGGAAGAAGTCGATGGTCTGAATATGCAGAAGTGGCCTGAGATGTCTTTGGCCTTCATCGAGCAGAACTGATATGATCAAGGGTATTATCTTTGATTTGGATGGTGTCATCGTTTCTACCGATGACTACCATTACCGCGCCTGGAAGGCTATGGCTGATAAAGAAGGCATCCCCTTCGACAAAGAAAGAAACAATCTTCTCCGCGGTGTTTCAAGAAGAGCATCTCTTGAAATCATTCTTGAAAAGACTGACAAAAAGTATACAGAAGAAGAAAAAGAAGAACTGATGAAGATGAAGAATGATATCTATGTATCATTGCTTAGCAATCTTTCCTCTTCTGATATTCTTCCTGGATTCATGGATTTCCTTTCTCTCTTGAAAAGAAAAGGTATCAAGACTGCAATCGGTTCTTCTTCCAAGAACACAAAAAGAATTCTCACCAATATCGGATTGATCGATTCCTTCGATGAGATTGCAGACGGTACAGAAATCACCCATTCCAAACCGGATCCGGAAGTCTTCCTTCTTGCCGGAAAGAAGCTGAATCTGTTACCGGAAGAATGTGCAGTCATTGAAGATGCTGTCGCTGGTATTGAAGCAGCTAAGAACGCTCATATGACAGCAGTTGCAATCAAGGACGCCAAAAAGAGTCCGATTGCCGATTTTAGAGCCGATTCCTTCTCCGAGATTGCACAAGAACTTCAGCTTGACTGATGATCAGCCGTCGCTTATCGCGACGGCTTTTTCAAACGACAAAAAAGAAGGACATCCTAGGGTGTCCCTCTTTGTGTTACAGCGTAAATTCGATTACATCAACTTCATGAAGAGCTCTTTGACCTGTTCCTGAGTTGCTTCTCTGGGGTTGCCGGGATAGCAGGCATCCTTAAGAGCATCACGAGAGATGTTGTCAAGATCTTCTTTCTTGATCTCTTCGCACTTTTCAGGAATTCCGACATCGATGGATAACTGCTTGACAGCATTGATGGCTGCGGTGCGGTATTCATCCTGAGTCATAGATTCAACACCTTTGACGCCTAATGCGATAGCGATATCTTTGTACTTGGTTCCAGAGACAGGAGCGTTGAATTCCATAGCGATAGGAAGAAGCATAGCGCATGCTTTTCCGTGCGGGACATCATAGTAAGCGGAGAGGGTATGAGCCATAGCATGGTCGATACCTAAGCCGACATTGGAGAATCCCATACCGGCGATATACTGACCTAAAGCCATTCCTTCTCTTCCGTCAGGATCATTGTTGACAGCAACTCTTAAGCTCTTTCCGATGATTTCGATGGCCTTGATGTGGAACATATCAGACATCTCCCAGGCACCTCTTGTGATATAGCCTTCGATAGCATGGGTGAGAGCATCCATACCGGTGAAAGCGGTGAGGCCCTTAGGCATAGAGGACATCATATCAGGATCGACAAAGGCGACAACAGGAATATCGTGAACGTCGACACAGACGAACTTTCTGACTTTCTCGACATCGGTGATGACGTAGTTGATGGTGACTTCAGCGGCAGTACCGGCAGTGGTCGGAACAGCGAAGATCGGAAGAGCGGGCTTCTTTGTCTGAGCAACGCCTTCAAGGGAGCGGACATCGGCAAATTCAGGGTTGGTCATGATGATACCGATAGCTTTTGCAGTATCCATAGAAGAACCGCCGCCGATAGCAAGGATATAATCGGCTTCTGCTTTCTTGCAGGCTTCAACACCGGAAGTGACGTTTTCGATGGTCGGATTCGGTTTGATGTTGGTATAGAGTTCATAAGCAAGACCGGCTTTGTCAAGAAGGTCAGTGACTCTGTTTGTGACACCGAATTTGACTAAGGAAGGATCAGAGCAGACAAGTGCTTTCTTGAAACCTCTGTTGACAGCTTCGGTAACGATGTTTTCGATTGCACCATGTCCATGGTAGGAAACTTCATTCAAAACGAAACGATTTGCCATAATGGTTGGCTCCTTTCATTAGGTATATTTATATTATAGTGAAATACTTATTGTATAGTCAAAACGAAACAATGTTTGAAATTCAATCATCTAGATAATCAAAATCAATCATAATCAAACAATGATTTTGATTTATTTGTTTAGGACAAGAACTGATTCGTGTTCAGATCGATTCTGATATCTGTTCCATAACTCTTTTCATAGAACGGATTCACGACAGATATCTTTTCCTGTTTCACATTGTTGTAGGAACAGGTCTGAACATTGTTCTTGAAGTCGACATTGATCATAAGACCGACCATCGCATTATGTGAACCGCCGTCATCGACTTGGTTCAGACCATGTTTTGAAATCATGAGAGACGGGAAATTGAAATCGAGGAGATAGCCTTTATAGGTTTTCTTGTTGTAGATCTTGTTGTATGTCAGTTTCTGTTCCGGTGTGATAAGACCAGGTTCGAATATGAAGATATCATGCTGGTGTCCGCATAAGGCCATATCGATATCCATCTGATTCAGGATGTTGACAAACTTCTTTTTGGATTCGACATGGTTGTGTCTGGAATTGATGAAGGGAAGAGGAATATGGGAGATGACAAGATGGTAATCATAGGATAAGTAATCGCCTCTGTTCTTTTCTTCTTCGAGGAACTGAATCTGCTCATTTCGATAGCTTTCAAAGTCAGCGGAATCATAATATTCCCACCAGTCGTCATCATGATCCTCACCGATATCAAGAACCCAACCGTAGACATTTCCGAAGTGGAAGCTGTAATAGAATTTTTCATCTTTGCTTCCGACGTATTTATAGAGATCTTCGGAGTATTTTCCTTTGATCTCATGATTGCCTCTGGCATAGATGACAGGAATCTCTCCTTTAGTGAGTTCATAGGCGACTTTGTTTGCGTAATTTGCATCTTCATAGGTGTTGACATAGGAGATGATGTCTCCGTCTAATACAAGAAGCTCCATATCAGGATCGATCTTGATTGCATTCTTGGCACCTGTAAGATCCATATGGATATCGGAGAAGCTATAGTAATTCAGTCCGTCAGAAGTATCAATCGGTCTGAAGGAATAGGATTTGGAAACAAGATTTCCTTTTATCGCGCCCCATGGACCGCGATAAAGGTATCCTTGTGAATAGACTTTGTATTCTTTGGCCTTATCCAATTCACTCATCGGAACTGTGACTTTATGGACGCGTTCTTCTGATTTCTGACTTCCGGCATAAAGGTCATAATATTTCTTTCCGTTGACCTCGACATATCCAGAGGAGACATTGCTGGTCGAGAAGACAATCTGATAATTGTCTTCGACAATATAGACAACAGGCTCATAGGATATCGAATTGATTCTGATGTTGAAGGAATAGAAGCAGAAGGAGAGAAGAAGAACTCCTAATAACGAATACTTGAAGATTCTGTTATTGGCGAGTTTTGTCTTCGGATAGAAGAAGAGAAGGAAGACAACAATGGCAATAGGAATGAGAAGGAGAATCGTATGATAGAAGTTTGTGAAGATGAAACGGGAATAGTCTTTTGCGCCCATTGCGAAGACAACCATAATGATGATGAAGACGATGATATTGATTGGTAAGAGAATGTAGTTCCATAGATTCTTTTTTCTGAGAACAAAGAAGAGAACGATATCTGTCACCATCAGAAGGAAGAAGAGAATGAAGAAGATAAGAGGAACGGCAAGAAGGAATGAATTGTAGGATTTTTCATAACCTATTGCTTTTGTAATACCAGACCAGCACGGCCTCATCGAAAAGAAAAGGATGGCATTGAAGCAGGATAAGAAAAGAGAGAACCACTTCAAAATAAGCGGAACGAGAGTCTTGATCTTTTCCTTTGTGTTGTTTTCCATAAAATAATTACCTCTTGTTTTTATTTTACTCTTTTTCTATTTAAAGCAAAAGATGAACGAAAAGAAAATTATGTACTATTAGTTTTCATACTAAGTGCAACACTAGGAGATTTCTTGAGGTGGGGTGCATTTTGTTTCGGTCCATGGACCG
>CAKUXT010000060.1 GCA_934700375.1 uncultured Bacilli bacterium
CGCCGATGGATGGATTCCCTGGAATCCATCCATCATTGCTATTGCTCCTTGGTCCAGTGAGAGGGGTGCACTACACAAAGACTTGTTTTTTCTTTTCATGAAATCCCTGTTCATCAATATAGCCAAGAAGCGGGCCGGTCTGTGGCATCGGATACTTTTTTCCGGGCATTCTTTTTGAGGTGACTTGATAAACATTGTAAATATCACCTGCTTTTTTCAGGCAAGTGCCTTTGGGCCGAAGCTTACGGATGAATTCTGGGTATTCTGTTTTTCTCATGCGTATAGTATACAATATATTATACAATAATTTCAACAAAAAAAGGAAATGCCTTAATCAACAACATTTCCCCTTTCTTGCGATTGCCTTAGAAAAGAAACGATTATGAGAAAAAAATAACATGCAATATTTCATTGTCGAAAATGTTTAATCTATAATATTCCAAGCCGTTTAATAAGGAGGGAGAAAGACCATGCTAAGATTAGAACACATCATCAAAAACTATGAGATGAAAGGGGCAGAAGTCAAAGCCTTGAAAGATGTCTCTATCTGTTTCAGAAAGAATGAGTTCGTCTCTATTTTAGGTCCCTCCGGCTGTGGAAAAACAACACTTCTCAATATTTTAGGAGGACTGGATCACTACACTTCCGGAAATTTGATCATCGACGGAAAATCAACAGTCAATTTCAATGACAGAGACTGGGATATCTATCGAAATCACCGCATCGGTTTCATCTTCCAAAGCTATAACCTGATCCCACAGGAAAACATCCTTGAAAATGTCGAACTCGCTTTGACTATCAGCGGTGTATCCAAAGAAGAAAGAGAAGAACGTGCAAAAAGAGCACTCGATAGAGTCGGACTGAAAGATCTGTATAAGAAAAAACCGAATCAATTATCAGGCGGACAATGTCAGAGAGTCGCTATTGCAAGAGCTCTTGTCAATGAACCTGAGATTCTTTTAGCCGATGAGCCGACCGGCGCCTTGGATTCCAAGACCTCTGTTCAGATCATGGATCTGATCAAGGAGATTTCAAAAGAGCGCCTTGCCATCATGGTCACCCACAATCCAGAACTCGCAAAAGAATATTCGACAAGAATTGTCTCGTTATTGGATGGCAATGTAGTCGATGATACCAATCCATACGGCGAAGATGAGGAAATGAAGGAAAGAGAGAACAAACCCGTCTATGAGGTAAAAGAAAAAGCGAAGATGAGCTGGCTTACTGCTTTTACCCTCTCTGCAAAGAATCTCTGGGTAAAAGCTAAAAGAACAGCGATGATCATCATCGCTGCCTCTATTGGCATCATCGGTGTTTCCGCTGTCTTATCCGTCTCCGGCGGTGTCACCGGATATATTGACTCGATGCAGGATGAGATGCTCTCTGGAAACCCCGTGACAGTCCAGAAAGAAGGATACGACATCAGCAAAATGATGAACACAGCAAATACCGGAACAAAGTCCGATATTGTGAAAGGCGGAACAAAAGACGGCTATGTCGATGTCGACTTTATGATCGAATCCTTGATCAATTCCGCAAACCAGATGGGAAACATGATGATCAGCAACAAGATCACTGAAGATTATGTCGACTACATCAAAGAGATGCCGAAAGAATACTATGAAGATATCGCCTACAATTACGGAATCAATGTCAACAACAACATCTATACAAGCGATGATATCAACGGATATGACAAGGGGACTGAGTTCTCCTTGTCCGCTATTCTCTCAATTGCATCCAGCATTGTTGAAAAGACTGAATACGCTTCCTATTCCAGCGTCATCTCTTCAATCGGCGATTCTTTTTCTCAGTCTCTTTCCAATACCGATTACCTTTTATCGCAATATGATATTGTCGAAGGCAAAGTCGCTCAGGAAGAAGATGAAATCATGCTCGTTTTAAACAGAAACGAGGATGTGACCGACTTCCTTCTGACACTCTTAGGCTATTACAGCCAGGATGCCTTCATGAATCTCATCTATAAGTTTACAAATGATAGCAAATATGATGATAGCAAGTTTGAGCAAAGCAAGCAGATTGCCATCTCCGAACTGATGAACAAAGACTTCTATTATTATCCTAATGATACCATTCTCACTGAGAACACAGGCTCAACAAGCAAGAAGACAAGACCGTTCTTGTATTCCTATACAAGAGACTCCTCCTGGGAGAACGGAATAAAATTGAAAGTCGTCGGTGTCTTAAAACCGAAAGAGGGAAGACAGTACTCATCCTTGAAAACCGGATTCTTCTACACACCGAAGTTCACGGAAAGATATCTCAAAGACAACTATGATTCCAAAGTCTCCACTTTCCTTCGCGAATACATGGAAGAGAATCCAAAAGCGGATGGCTATCCTTCCGGCAAATACGAAAAGACACTCTTAGGATTCAAACAGACCGTCTATTATGGTATCTACTATACCTATTCCCTTGAATATGAAGGAACACTATATGAAAACAACTATGGATACTTAGGAGAAAGCAACTCCATGGCTGGTCTTTTAAGCATGTTTTTAGGCTCTTCCTCGTCAGGAGGAATGACTTCCACCACACTGACCGTAAATTCCATCGGCGGAAACAAAATACCATCAAGCATCAGTTTCTATCCAAAATCATTTGACGACAAATATCTGGTGACTGATTATCTGGACAGATGGAACTCCGATGAAACATTGACCATCAACGGAAAAGAGGTGACAAATCAAGACAGAGACGATATCAATTATCAGGACAACCTTCAGGTCGTCATCACGATGATCAACAATATCATCGATATTGTCACAATCGCATTGGTCTGCTTTACCGCATTGTCTTTGGTTGTCTCCACTGTCATGATCGGCATCATCACTTATGTCTCCGTCATGGAAAGAATCAAAGAAATCGGTATCATCCGTGCCTTAGGCGGAAGAAAGAAGGATGTCTCTCATCTCTTCAATGCAGAGACACTCATCATCGGATCGTTCTCCGGTATCTTCGGCATTCTCATCACCTACATAATACAGATAATCCTGAATGTTGTCATCCATCATAACTATCCGATGATTTCCGCTATTGCAAATCTGTCTCCTCTTTCTGCGATTATCATCATTCTTGTCTCTATCCTTCTTACCACTATCGCTGGTCTTATTCCTTCTCGCTCTGCAGCCAAAAAAGATCCTGTTGTTGCACTGAGAACCGAATAACATAAGAAAAGACAAGTCGTCGAGTTTGTCATTGACAATTTTTAAAAATTGTCGACAATTTCGGCATTAAAGAAGAAACATTTGATTTTTTTGTGAGATATTCATACGATTTCAAATATTATATAGGTAAGGAGATAAAACGGAATGAAACACAGATATTCGTATTTATTGCTCTTATCCCTTCTCTTTTCCTGCTCAGGAAAACCAGCAGAATTCAAAGATCAAAGAAAGGCGCTTTCCAGTCTTCCTAAAATCGATGAAACATTGACTCAGGAATTAAAAAGCAAATGCTTAGAAAACGTCTTCAGCAAAGATAACGGATTATATTCGCCTATCGGTTCTAAACTGATCGACCAATACTCAAAAGATGATGACGGCTTCCAAACGCTGTATGCATTGATGAATGTAGAGATGGAACATCTATTGTTGAAAGACACTTTCGCAACAGCCGCTACAAAAGGAAACACTGACGACGGAAAATTCAGAGACAGCGTTGCCACATTCGAAGGAACAAAAGATGAACTGAACAAAGCCATCAGAGACTATTTCAAAGTCACTATGGATACCATCTATGATCCTGGTCTCTATTATTTTTCCTATTTCGAATTGAAAGATGCCTTCCCTGAGGCATGCAGCGAAAAGAAAGGACTCTCCTTCAACGGAAAGGGTTCTTATGATTATGTCTCCTATTATGATCAGGGAAAGTATTATGAAGACGATGATTTCGCAATGGCTGAGCTTTCTCTTTCAAAGACAACTTTCCGTGTATTGATGTCCAAAGAAGGAAAGACGATCGAATCAAGTAAGATATTCACACAGAAAATGGAATCTGGTCTCATCGATGTCAGAATTCCAAAATTCGAAATCGACAGCGACGCCTCAAAGCTTCTCCAGAACGGAAACGCTGAAAGACAGATCAATAAATTCAGATTCGATAAGGAAGGCGTCTATGGTACATCGTTCACGTATAGCGGTCCGACTTCAACAGTAAAACCTCCTAAAATCGCATTTGATTTCACCTTTGACAAAACATTCCTCTTCGCATCGATGTCAGAAGACATTCCTCTTTTCTACGGACAGGTTGCCAGCCTAAAATAGGCTGAATACCAAAGTCATTTTGCTTTAATAAATTCATAAAAAAGTTGCGACTTCATCAGCGCCGTAACTTTTTTTAATTTCGTTTACTTTTCGAATTCTTCCGGATGATGTGCTTCGTATTTCTTTCTTTCAGCAGTATCCAGAATCTTCTTTCTCATACGGATGGACTTCGGTGTGATCTCGCAGAGCTCATCAGTATTGATATAGTCAAGGCAGTCTTCCAAAGACATTCTTCTAGGAGACTTGAGAACGACAGTGACATCCTTATTGGCAGAACGCTGGTTTCCTAAGGATTTGGTTCTGACAACATTGACAGCCAAATCAGTATTGTATTTGTTCTCACCGACAATCATACCCTCATAGACTTCGACACCAGGACCGATGAACAAGGTTCCGCGGTCTTCAGCGGATTTAAGAGCGTAGGCTGTGGACTTTCCGTCATCTGTTGCAACAAGAACACCGGCACTTCTCTGACCGATGGCTCTATTGACCTTCGGGCGGAACTCCTTGAAGGAGTGGTTGATGATACCATATCCCTTTGTCGCGGTCATGAACTGGTTCATGAAGGAGATAAGGCCACGGGAAGGAATGACATAGACAAGTCTTGTTTGACCGTTTTCGCTGGTCATATTGATGGTCTCAGCAGAACGGTTTCCGACCAACTGCATGACTGCGCCGGCATATTCATCCGGAACATCGATCTGAAGGTCTTCGTACGGTTCGCATTCAACGCCATCGATCACCTTGATGATGACCTGAGGCTTGGAAACCTGAAGTTCGAATCCTTCTCTTCTCATCGTTTCGATGAGAACGGAAAGATGAAGTTCGCCACGTCCTGTGACAACGAAGGACTGATCGGTGTGATCGATATCGATCTTCATGGAGACGTCTCTCTGAGATTCCTCATAAAGACGATCCTGAATCTTCTGGGCTGTAAGAAGTGTGCCTTCTTTTCCGCTGAACGGAGAAGAGTTGGCAGCAAATGTCATACGCATCGTCGGTTCATCGATACGAAGGGGAGGAAGAGCTTCTAAGCAATCATTAGGGCAGACAGTCTCACCGACCATGATATCGGGAAGACCGGCAACACCGCAGATATCGCCTGCTTTGACCTCATCGACATCGATTCTGTCTAAGCCGTGGAAAGCAAAGAGCTTTGCAACCTTGAACTGTGTTGTGGAACCATCAAGACGCATACAGGTGACAGCATCATTGAGATGGATTGTTCCTCTGTCGACTCTTCCGATACCGATTCTTCCGACATACTTATTGTAGTCAAGAAGGGAAGGCTGGAACTGAAGAGGCTTTGTCTCATCAGCGCTAGGAGCAGGAATCGTCTTAAGAATGGTATCAAAGAGAGGATCCATGCCAGGCTTCTGATCTTCGGGCTTATCGGAATAAGAGGAAGTGATATTCAAAGCGGAAGTATAGACAACAGGGAAATCGAGCTGAGAATCATCGGCACCCAAATCCATGAAGAGCTCCAAAACAGCATTAAGAGCACGTTCCGGATCAGCGCCAGGTCTATCGACCTTATTGATGACGACAACTGTCTTAAGATGATAAGAGATAGCTTGCTTGAGAACGAAACGGGTCTGAGGCATCGGTCCATCGAAAGCATCGATAAGAAGGCAGACACCATCGACCATGTTCATGATTCTCTCGACTTCGCCGGAGAAATCGGCGTGGCCAGGAGTGTCGACGATATTGATCTTTGTATCTTTGTAATTGATAGCAGTGGTCTTTGCAAGGATTGTGATTCCTCTTTCGTGTTCAAGAGGATTCGAATCCAGGGCGCGTGTCATGACTTTTTCGTTGTCACGGAAAGTACCGCTTGACTTAAGCAAAGCATCGACAAGTGTGGTTTTGCCGTGATCGACGTGAGCAATGATCGCAACGTTTCTGATTTTATCATTCATAAGCTAATCTCCTTACAACGCAAAAAAGCGTCCTAAAAACAAACTTTTTTATTATATATACTCTTTATTAATAAATAAATATTTTTTCTCTATTTTTTCACTGAAAAGGTTTACATTGCAAGATTGAGGTCTTCGTAGAGTTTGGAAAGTTCCTCATCCAGTTTCTTAATCTGCTTTTCCAGTTCGCTCATCTTGCTGGCATCGGTATAGTTGTCTTCGAGATAACAGGCATCCGTGAGCTCTTTCTTTTTCTTCTCCGCTCTATCGATCTTCTCTAAGATCTTCTCCGGAGATTCCCTTGTCAGTCTTGGCTTCTTGACTTCGGCTTTCTCTTCTTTTTTCTCCAAGAAAGCAGCTTTCTTCTCTTCTTTCTTGATTTCATTCTCTTCAGAAATCTTTTCTTTTTCTTCCTGAATGACCTTCACAAGCTGCTTCTCTTTGAACTCTTCATAAGGACCTTCATAATAGTATCCTTTTCCGTTGTAGAGATAGAGAAGCTTATTGCAGGTCTTATCGACAAAGTCTCTGTCATGAGAAACGATGACAAGAGTTCCCTCATAATCATTGAGGGCATCGACAAGTTCCGAAATAGAGAGCATATCGAGATGGTTTGTCGGTTCATCCAAAAGGAGAAGATCATAGTTTTCAAGAGAGAGATGGAGGATTTCAATTCTCATCAGCTCTCCGCCGGAAAGATCGCAGAGCCTCTTCTCATTGCTTTCCTGATAAGTGAATGCATATCTTCCTAATCCGGAATAGATCTCTTCATTGGACATTCTCGGATAAAGGTTTCTGAAATGCTGGAACAAGGTCTCATCGAAAGAATAGGATCTGATATCCTGTCTTAAGACACCGATGCTCATATGGAAATATCTTCTGATATCTCCGCTTAACGGCTTCAGTTCATTCAGAAGGACTTTTCCGAACGTGGATTTTCCGATTCCGTTGGCACCCATGACGGCAAGATGGTCTCTTCCGAATAGGGTAAAAGTAATATCGGAGATCAAAGGTTTCTCATAGCCGACAGAGACATTGTTGAAGTCGATCAGCTTCTTGCCTTCTCTGATCTCGCCTTTCAGTCCGATAGAGAGATTTCTCTTTTCGCGAAGAGTGGGATCTTTGATGCTGTTAGCCTCTAGTCTTGCCAATTTCTTCTCTCTGTCTCTTGCTCTTGAAGCAAAGCGAGGCTTTGGCATATAGAAGGTGATGAAGCGTTCCAGTTTTGCTTTTTCCTCTTCCTGTGCCTTGAACTGAGAAAGAGCATTTTCATAGTTGTCTTTCTTCATCTTGGCGAAGTTATCATAATTTGTGTTATACATCGTATAGACGTGGTTATCGATATCAAGGATATGATCAGCCAGTCTTTTCACAAAGGCGATATCGTGAGAGACAAAAAGGACAGCACCTTGATAGGATGAGAGATAATCTTCTAACCATTCTATTGAAATAATATCGAGATGGTTTGTAGGTTCATCCAAGATCAGAATATCAGGATTCATCAAAAGAAGCTTTGCAAAAGCGACTCTTGTCTTCTCTCCGCCTGAGAATGTTGATATCTTTCTATCGTAGCTGTCGTGATGGAAAGAGAACATGTTGAGAATCATGTCTATTTTATATTTGTAGTTATAGCCATCATTTGCTTCAAATGCTTCCTGACGTTTGGAATATTCATTCAGAAGGTTTGTGTCATCCGGATTTTCAGATATCTTCAAAGACAATTCAGAAAGCTTCTTCTCCTCCTCCATCAAAGGTCTGAAGACGGAAAGAGCCTCCTCATACAAAGTATTGTCCGGATCCTCGATGACATCCTGGGAAAGATATCCGATCTTGACATTTTTAGAGATGATGACCTGACCAGAGGATGCCTCCTCCTGGCCGAGAAGGATTTTGATCAGCGTCGATTTTCCAGTGCCATTAGGACCGATGATTGCAGTTCTATCATGATCGCGCACGATAAAAGAGACCGGCTCAAATAACCGCTCACCAGAAAACTCCTTGGTGACACCTTGCACATTCAATAAGACATCCATATTCAGATTTATTCTTTTTCGATGACGAACTCGCCTTTTTCTTTATTATAGGAGATGAGTTCTTCGACGATGGAAGGAACCTTGACCGGTTCATCCGAGAAGTCGAAATAGTTCAGAACAGAAGGGACAAGAGCATTCATCTCAGGGCGCTCTGTATACATGGTAAGAAGAAGGTCGCCTTTACTGACCTTATCTCCTAACTTCTTGTTCAATACGATACCGGCAGCCATATCGATGACATCATCTTTTGTCTCACGGCCTGCACCGAGCTTCATGCTGGTAAGACCGAGTTCCATCGTATTGATGCTCTTGATATATCCGCTCTTTAAGGAGTGGACAGGAATCGAATACATCGCAGTCGGGAACTTGGAGAGATCATCGATGTAATCGGTGTCTCCGCCCTGTGCTTTGACAAAGGCCTTGAAGACCTCAAGGGCTTTTCCGTTGTTGATGACTTCTTTCAAAGCAGCAATCGCTTTTTCTCTGTTATTGAATACTCTAGCCTGAAGAAGCATTGTAGCGCCGGATGAAAGACAGAGATCTGTGAAATCCTTCGGTCCTTTCCCCTGCAAAGTCATAACGGCTTCTTTGACTTCCAAAGAGTTGCCGATAGCCAATCCCAAAGGCTGATTCATGCTGGTGATTTCAGCGCGGACATCGCGATTGAAGTGAACACCGATTTCAACCATCAGCTTGGCAAGTTCTTCAGCATCTTCTTTTGTCTGCATGAAAGCACCGCTTCCGTATTTGACATCAAGAAGGATGCAGTCGCATCCGCTGGCAAGCTTCTTACTCATGATGGAAGAAGCGATAAGCGGCATAGAATCGACTGTTCCTGTGACATCTCTTAACGCATAGAGCTTCTTATCGGCAGGATCGAGCTTATCGCTCTGACCAATAATGGACATTCCGTTTTTTGTGACATCCGTAATGAACTGATCAGTTGTCAGGCTCACCTTCATGCCAGGAATGGATTCGAGTTTATCCAAAGTCCCGCCAGTGAAGCCGAGTCCTCTTCCGGACATCTTGGCAACTTTGATGATCGGACTGACACTTGCGATCATCGGGCATAAAGACATGCTGGTCTTATCACCGACACCGCCAGTAGAATGTTTGTCCACTTTGACACCGCTGATTTTAGATAAGTCGACTGTTTCACCGGAATGAAGCATGCTATCTGTCAGATCAAAGGTTTCTCTCTTTGTCATTCCTTTCAGACGGATTGCCATCAACAGAGCAGAGACCTGATAATCCGGAATGCTGCCTTTTGTATAGCCTTCAATCCAGAATTCGATTTCTTCCTTTGTCAGCTCTTCGCCATGTTTTTTCTTTTCAATAATACTGATAATGTCCATAATAACACCTCGCTAAAATTATACCATAAAAGCCACCCTTTTAAGGATGGCCTTAAGACTAATCCATATAAATGACTACCCAACGATCGTTATCGGTGCCATTGAGATTGTCATAAACCCTGACAAACAAGGAATGAACTCCAGTCTCTCCGACATAATAAAGTGCGGAATTCTGATTGATGTAGACATATTCCTGATCGTCGCTTGTTTCACCATTGGCGCAAAGGGCGCGTTTTGCTTCAAAGAAGCGCTTCGTCTTTCCGACCAATGTGTAGCCGCAGTCGCTCGCTTCATGGACAGGAATCTTTCTTCCGTCCTTGTGTACAAAGCAGATCTGCGATCCTTGGATCAACGTACCTTTGAAAACATATTCGACGCCGCCAAAGAACGGAGAGTTCTGTTCAGAAAGCTGATATCTGACATTTCCCTGTACCAGATACATATCGACGCCATTATCGGCATCCACGCGCTGACTGGCTTCGGATAACGGCTTGGCTTGAAACGGCTTTACTTCCTCATCATGGTCAGAACAAACTTTTACATATTTGTTTTTCGATGACATATTAGTTTCCTCCGCTTCCAAAATATGGAGCTATATTAATAATATAGAGACATTCTTTCCAAATGCAATTATTATTTTATAAAATTACATAATATTTACACTCATTTTACTGGTTTTTCCATTTTTTCAGTAATGTAACCCCTTTAACAAGAAGAAATAAACAAGACGTTTTGATGTGTACCCAATTCTTGGACCGCTAGTCAAGAAGGAGGGATGGCCAAGCTAGCTTGGCCATCGGCCGGAAAGG
>CAKUXT010000061.1 GCA_934700375.1 uncultured Bacilli bacterium
CAGCCTACTTATAAAGCAAAAAGAGAAATCATGTGCCTTTGCAAGAAACATAAAATTAAAGTAGAGGATTAGCATATGGCAACTATTGATGAAAAAGTGTTGTGGGGTGCCGCCGAAAAACTCCGTGATAAATGTGACCCTGCTGATTATAAGAACGTTGTGCTAGGTTTGGTCTTCCTGAAATATGTCAGCGATCGTTATATGGCCAAATACAATGCCCTTGTTAAAGAAGGGGAAGGGTCAGAAAACGATGAAGACGAATATATCGCTGATCACGTGTTTATTGTTCCAAAAGAAGCTTTATGGGATAACGTTGCTAGGTATTCTAAAAGCCCTGAATTAGGGCAAAAAATTGATGAAGCGTTTATCTTACTCGAAAAGCATAATAACCAGTTAAAGGGCATTCTTCCTAAGACGTATTCAAAGAGTGACTTAGACAAAAAGGCTTTAGGCGAATTGGTTGATTTCTTTACCACAAATCTTCATATGGAAGATGCTGATGGAGATTTTTTCGGTCAAGTCTACGAATATTATATTGGTGCTTTCGCTACATATATGCCGCAAAAGGGTGGCGAATTCTTTACTCCAAAGTCTATCGTTGAATTGATGGTTGATATCATTGAACCTCACAAGGGCCGCGTTTATGATCCCTGCTGCGGGTCCGGCGGCATGTTTGTTCAATGTGAAAAATTCGTAAAAGAACATCAAGGACTGGTTGATGACCTCTCTATCTATGGCCAGGAATCAAATCCTGGCACTTGGAAGATGGCAAAAATGAATCTTGCTATTCGCGGCATTGAAGGCGATTTGGGTGAAAGCAATGGCGATTCTTTTACCGATGATAAGCATAAGGATCTACGTGCTGATTATATTCTTGCAAATCCACCTTATAATTCCAAAGACTATTGGAAAGCAGAATTAGAAGGTGATCCAAGATGGATATTCGGTAAACCTGATGAAAAGAACGCAAACTATGCTTGGCTTGAATTAATGTTCGCAAAGCTGGCTCCAAAAGGGTTGGCGGCCATTCTTATGCCAAATGGCGCTACTACTAGTGGCGGTGTTGATTTAAATGTTCGCAAAGCCATGGTGGAAGCCGGTAAAGTCGATGCCATTCTTGATTTGCCGGATAAATTATTCGCCAACACTGGTATTAGCGTTCAATGCTGGGTTTTGAATCGTGGCAAAACTGATACGGATGTTTTGTTTGTTAATGCCTCTTCAATGGGTCGAATGATCTCAAGAAAACTTAGAGTGTTGGATCCTGAAGATATCGATAAAGTAGCCAAGACATACCATGCCTATAAGAAAAATGAAGGCTATGAGGATGTACTTGGCTTCTGCAAAAAGGCTTCTATTGAGGAAATCAAGGAAAAAGATTTTTCTTTGAACCCTGGAAGATACGTTGGCGTAGATGATTCCAATAAGATGACTCCTGAAGAAATTCAGGAGGAGCTTAAGAAGACATCTGCCGAATTATTCAAATTAATGGAGGAGGGAAAAGAATTAGAAGACAAAGTGAAACAAATTCTTATTGAAGAGATGAAGTAGTGTCAACTATGTGTTGTTGCCGAACAATGTTTGGAAGATCCATTACGACATTTTCTAAAGAGGTTTTTGAGAGTTCTTTAAATGTCGCGCCACCAGAAATACTCTTCAAAAATTCAATTTTTGTCGAAAGCCAATAAAACATATATAAAGGTAAAATTCTACCTTGGCTGCAAATCAATGATTTGAAGCCTTGATTGGTACATAAATCATTCTTGGCAATCGCCAAATATCCAATTGGAGCTCTGGAGGTTAAAAGAATAGTATTTTTAGGAACAAGCGTAGTGGAACAACTTTGATATCCTTCTTTGGTGATATTTCTTTCTCCACTTGAAATATATCTACCTGAAAATGCTGATAAATCCTTAGGTGTTATCCAAGGGATATTTCCATCCCAATAAGATTTTTCTTTTGTGGAAGGCGTCGAGCCATTCACGACTTCTGCTATATCTTTAATTAAAACTTTATCCATAATTCTTAAATTAAATCACTTATGAAACAAAAACTATCTGAAATAGCCAATATAACTATGGGCCAGTCTCCTTTATCAGGTTGCTACAACTCCGATGGAATAGGAACTCCTTTTTTGCAGGGGTGCACAACATTTGGAAGAGTCTATCCGTCATACGATACCTGGACAACTCAATTTAACAAAAGCGCTAACAAAGACGATGTTTTATTTACAGTTAGAGCGCCTGTCGGCGATGTAAATCTTTGTCAGAGATTTACTGCAATTGGCCGTGGTTTGGCTTCGATTCACGCAACGAAAGTTAGTCCAAAGTATTTATTCTATTTGCTAGAAGGAAATAAGTCGGCTTTCACTTCTGAATCATCTGGTACCATCTACCAATCCATCAATAAAGATAAACTGTGCAATGTTATTTTGAACGTACACGATTCACGAACACAGCAACACATAGTTGACACTAGAAGGGAGCGGTCCTTATGAGAGAAGTTCAATTAAGAGAAGTTGTTGACGTTTACGATAATTTAAGAAGACCTTTGTCAACAATGGCAAGATCAGTCATTCAAGGTGAATACCCTTATTACAGCGCAAACGGAATAATAGATTCAATAAATCGATATATTTTCTCGGGCGAATACATTCTAGTGGCCGAAGACGGTTCAGTAAGAACGAATGATGGAAAACCCATACTCAAGTTAACCAAGGAAGATGAACAGTTTTGGGTAAGTAATCATGCTCATGTTTTAAGAGCTAAAGACGGAATACTCAATAAGTATTTGTACTACAACTTAAGCCAAATAAATGTTGATCAGATTATCACCGGAGCCGTGCAACTTAAAGTTAGTCAAGAAAATCTTTTAAAACTTAGGGTTAAACTTCATTCATCCACAGAACAGCAACACATAGTTGACACTAGGAGGTATTAAGATGCGCGTGGGTAATTTTGCAAAACTATGCAGCGACAAAATATCTGGTAGCAGTCTATTGCCTTCGAATTATCTTTCGACTGAGAATATGATTCCAGAGTTTGGAGGGTTTGTTTCATCAAATAAGGTGCCACATATTATGGTTACCAAATATTTGAAAGATGATATCCTCCTTTCTAACATTAGGCCATACTTCAAGAAAATGGTTTACGCCAAACAAGATGGTGGCTGTTCTAATGATGTGCTTTGCATAAGAACAGACAGTTCAATTTGTTTAGCGAAATATCTTTATTACGCCTTATCTACAAAGGCATTCTTTGACAAATACATCGCTTCTTGCAAGGGGACCAAAATGCCGAGAGGTGATAAGAACACTCTTCTTGATTACGAAATAAATCTACTTTCAATTGGAGATCAGCAACACATAGTTGACACTATAGGAACCATAGACGATTTGATCGAAAATAGAGAAGTATTGAATGTGAGAAGTTGAAGCAATTTTCTACAGAATTATTTGAATCATATCAAATATTAGATTCCAAAACACAGCTAAGTATAAAAGAATGCTGCAAGATTAAAACTGGTAAATTAAATGCCGACGCTTGCAAAATCAATGGAAGGTACCATTTTTTCACCTGCAGCCGTGAACCATCGTTAATCAATAGTTATGCTTTTGATACTCAGGCAATAATTATTGCAGGCAATGGAGATATAAATTGCAAGTTTTACAAAGGGAAATTCAATGCCTATCAGCGAACATATGTTTTAGAACCACAATCTTATTTCTTTTTGTTTTTGAAACAATGTGAAGCGAGCATAAATGAACTAAAGAAGATTTCCCAAGGTTCAGTAATTAAATTCATCACGAAACCCATGTTAGAAAAAATCACAATTCAATTGAATGATTATGCTTTATCAGCAAATCTAAATATTGGAAAAGTGTATTTAGAAATGCTCAACAACTCGTTTGAAATATCAAAATTAAAAGAAATAAAGGCGTCGTTACTAAAAAAATACTTCTGATTAGTTGACACTATAGGAAGCGTGGATAGCCTTATTGAATTAAACCAAGAGAAAATAAGTAAAATCAAAAGTTTAGCAACTCAAAGATATGAGTTCCTTTATAAGGCTTACCCCAAATCAGCAATTGGAAACAGGCTAAAATTTATCAAAGGAAAACAGCCAAAATTTGTATCAAAAGAAGATGGCTTGCCATATTTGATAATTGATGATTTAGCATCGAATATTTATACACAATTTTCTTCTAAAGGATTAGTTTGCGATGAAAGTGATGTCTTGATGGTAATGGATGGAGCTTCCAGCGGAAAAGTTTTCACGGGGAATAAAGGCTATGTGGGTTCTACACTTGCTAAACTATCCTCGCCTAAAATAAAATTGTCGATTTTATATTTTGGCTTATCAAAATTCGAAAAAGAGATAATGAAAAATACCACAGGATCCGCTATTCCTCATACTGATAAATCTTTCGTTTCCGAACTTCAAATAATTGATGATTTAGATGACAAAACAACTGATTTTTTCGAATTTAGTCTAAATCAAATTTGCAATCTAAGAATGCAAAATTCCCTTTTAAACACCCAAAAAGAAATCCTGCTTCAGAAGTATTTTCATTGATTACCAAGTGACGATTTTGTCGACGACCTCTTTTTGCTCTTCACTTGTTTTTCTTAGGTAAATTCTTGTTGTTTCAATGGATTCATGTCCCATCAGATCAGCCAATAGGGCGATGTCTTTGTTCTTCTCCAAAAAATTCTTCGCAAAACGATGCCTAAAGGAATGAGGATATATTACAGAGAGATCCATTTTGTATTTCTTTGCCAATTGCTTTAATTGATGAGAAAGACCACGAGTAGTTATTTGTTGCCCCTGAGCATTTAAGAAAAGATAACCTGATGTTCTATTTATAGACGTGTAATAAGCAATTGCTTTCTTTTGTAATGAGGAAGGAATAAAGATTCTTCTTATCTTTCCTGCCTTCGTATATAGATCAATATATCCTCTTGTAACGTTCTCATATTTGAATTGAATCAATTCAGAGACTCTGGCTCCAGTCGCTCCTAAAAACCTAACTACAAAATACCAATCGTAGTTTTTATCTTTCCAGAGTTTGTTTTTAAGGAATTCGTAATCTGCATCACTAATGACATTCTCAAGAAATGTCTTTTGCTGGAGTTTAACAAACTTTAATTTCAAGCTTGGCTTTTTAATGAAGTCAAGGTATTTGTTTATGCCTTGTAGCCTTAGGTTTATGGTCTTTCCTTTATATGAATCGACCAGGAATGCCTTGAAGGAAAGTAAGTTATCTTTTGTGACCTTTTCATATCTAGAGAAGAATAGATCAACAGAAGATTGATAAGAATCTATCGTGTTTTTAGATAGATTCTCATGCTTAAGAAAATCTTTGAAATCTTGCATATTTATATGCCTCCTAAGATATTAGGAGATACCAAAAATGACTTAGATTTCAAAAAAGGCTAAAAATATTTGTTAAGCAATATGCGTTTTTGATTCAGCAGAATACTCTTCCTTTTCTTAAGATTTTCAATTTCACCAAATAGTATTTCAAGTATTTGATTTAAGCAAAAATAATCGGCGTCAATAAAAAATGGCATTTGTTCAAAGCAGAATCTTCTCAATGACTTCACTGTGCTTCCAACTGCTATGGATTCTAAATATTTCTTGTTTGATAGAATTATCTCGTATATAACTTCCGGGCCTAACTTCGTCGTGTTTGGCTGAATAAAATATGCTCTCTGGTGCAATCCAAATTTCCCATTTACAAACTTAGGTGTGAAATTTCCTTCTCCTGCAACGACAGCGCCCTTCCCTTCATTGGTGTATTTGTTGGAATAAAACGTTCCAATATTCCTTGTGTAAAAAGGGTATCTGCCATTAGGATCGTTTTCATCCAAATTCATTGCTCCAGTTTCTATTTTTATGTAGTTTCCTAAATATGACGTTTTTCGTGAATGTTCGATTAGTTGTGAATATAAATTCGACGAAATCTTATGGAGAAATGAGATTCTCTCTTCATAGTTTTCAATCAAATTATCGACACTTCCTATAGTGTCAATTATCAAGAAAAATATTTAGACAACAAAAGTGATTTCTGATTTTCTAAAATATCTATTTCAGAGGTTAAAATAATAATTTGGTTTTGATAATTTTGTAAATTCTCAGATAACTTTTCAAAACCTTGTGAAGGACCATTGAAAAGATATGTTTGTAATGCTTTTTTGCTCAAATGAACGACAGTGGTGCCACTGCAAAAACCTAACGCGTGTTTTTTAAACGACTTACTGTTTAGTATTCTGAAGACTAATGCGTTACTAAATTCGTTAGATTTGGGGGAGACCTTTACCAAATCCATTGAATAAGTGAGAGAGGAATATGTTCCTTTAGTAGGAACCAAAATTGGACGCCCAATAATATCCTGATTCTTTGTGAGGTCTGTATGACAAACCAAAATATCATTGATATTGCATCTTTTTTCGCTAGGAATTTGTTTGGCAGGGTACAATGATTTTATGCCTCCTCTTCTAAAACCATTTTCTCTTTCGATGCATTTTATAGATATCATCCCCATAGAAGACTCTTTTAACTCGTCGCCTTTATATGAATAGCCTGGAATAAAATCGCATATTTCTCGCAGGGCATATGTTTTTTCTCTATAGGATGCAAACTTTGCATCAAAAGTTTTCTGCGCGAGTTCGTCAATCTTTGCTATTGTTTGTAGCTTTATCTCGATCAAATCGTCTATGGTTCCTATAGTGTCAACTATGAATTGACAATTATGCCTTTTAATGCTCTTTAGAATGAACTAAAGACTGAACTATAAATTGAACTTTGGATTGAACTTTTGTATACTAATAATCGAATTATAGAGGTGGCAAATGATGTTGGATTATGGGAAAGAAAGCGAAACGGTGGAGTTCAAGGAATCGACGGGAGAATTGAAGGAAGGAATCAAATCGATTGCTTCCATGCTTAATAAGAACAAGCATGCCGTCCTTTATTTTGGCGTCTCGAACAAAGGCAAGGCCATTGGGCAAGAGTCGAGCGATAAAACTCTTAGGGATATCTCTCAAGCGATATCCTTCAATGTTGAACCGGCCATCATTCCAACAATTACGGCGTTAGATGGCCCAAGTGAGAATTTAAAAGTCATCAAAGTAGAGGCTTCCGGAAGTGACATTCCTTATTCCGCGTATGGACAATACCTGATTCGCTCCGCTGACGAGGATAAAAAAATAACCAGGGAAGCGTTGAGGAAGATGTTCACTGGAGCGGGCTTTGATTTCATCAGCGAGATCCAATCGACTAGGCAGGACCTTACTTTCGAGAAATTCGCATCCATACTGGTTACGAAAGGATATCACGTCCTTTCAACTACTAGTTTGGTGAAAGCAAAGGGACTTAAGAACAGCGAAGGCAAATACAACATCATGGCGTTCATCCTATCCGATCAGTCCAACCTCTCGATAAAAGTGGTTCGCTTTGCTGGAGTAGACAAAACATTGATGGCTCAGTACACCGAGTTTAGGAACCAGTGCCTATTGCTTGTTATGCAAAAGGCTATGGACTTTGTCGAAGCACTCAATGAGACAAAAGTTGACCTAGAAAAGAAAAGTGGGAAAAAAGACTTATACCTTTTCGATACCGAATCCTTTGAAGAAGCATGGAAGAATGCATGTGTTCACTATTCTTGGGTGGATATGATTTCACCTGCTATTTATATCTATAGCGATAGATTGGAAATTGTTTCTTATGGCGGCCTCCCTTATGGCTTGACTTTGGATGAGTTCTACCAGGGCACATCACGTCCAATCAACAAAGCGCTGTGGATGATTTTCAATTCCGCCGAATACGTAGAGCAAAACGGACATGGCGTTCCAACCATTTTGAACAAATACGGGAAAGGTGCTTTCAAAATATCGAACGATTATCTCATGGTTACCATTCCATTTGCTTTTAAGCCCACATGGGCATTTGTCGGCGAGAAACAATGCGAATCGTTCGCATTGAGCGATGACCAAAAGTTGATTCTAGAAGCTTTGAAACGTAATCCGAGAATGACAGGTGATGAACTTGCAAAAGCAACCAGCCTCAGTGTCTTGATGATCAAGAAGAACATAGTCAAATTATAAGAAAGGTGTTTGATTACGAGAGCTGGATCGAAACGATACGGATATTGGATTTTGGAATAGAAGGGAGGGGATAAGCATGGTTTATGAAAGCGTAATCGCTTTGCTTCAAAAACAAGGATATGAACTAGCCGAGCTGGATTCTTCAGGATGGTTTTCTACAAGAAACCTTGATGATTTCCTCAATGGGGAGCTTTTGGAAAACTGCTTGTTGAAGATTAATTTAGTAACAGAACGCAGAATCATTGAAGAAGCCGTTAAAACCATACAGTGAATCGATAATCCCTCTTTGTTTGAAAGGAATTATCAATTCCATAGGATGCTTGTTGAAGGCATAACGATTGAAGATAAGGATCGACAAGGAAGGGTTCCGTCTGATCAGGGTGAACCCGTCAACTGAAAAGCTCCTTTCCGACCTTGGAATAGTCAAAAAGGAGCAGCCAGTAAAAAGAAAGCGTGGAAGGCCCAGAAAGAGCTCTATATAGTCCTATTGGTTGGGAAAGTATTAATCAATTTGAAAACAAGACATCCTGCAGTTTTATGATGTGGATCACGTTGTGCTCGAGGGGAATGTTCCCTGTTTCGTTCATCGTTATGATCATGAGTTTATATTTCCCAGGATTTGTCTCGTCTAGTTTTTTTAATTGCCCAACTTCACGGTTGACGGTTTCCGCGTTCGCCATGGAATAACAAGCTTGAACTGCGATATTCTCTTCATCAACCAAGAAATCGATATCAATCTTGGTTTTGCTGCTTTTCAAATAATAGAGTTTGTCTTGATATTTTTGTTTTAACGAGACTGCAACCAAATTTTCAAAGAGGGAGGTGTCGTCTTTAGCTAAGAATAAATTCAAGATGCCGTTGTCGGAAAAATAGAATTTTGAATTGCTCTCTTTGTCAAAAAATGCGGCGTAGTAGTTTTTTAGAGTAAACAGTAAAAAACTCTGATTGGCATAGAAGCAATAATCAATGATTGTGTCTTTTGAGAGGGAGAAGCCGATGGTTTTCAAAGCATGGTAAAGATTGGTATAAGAAACATCTTGAGAGATGGTGCCTGCAATCTTTTTTATTAAGACCCTCATACCGTTTTCGCTGCGTATCGCGTTACGGGTGATGATGTCGCCCAACAAAATCTTTTCATAAATGTTGGAGACGTATTCACGTTTGTCGACGGAAGCAAGTGACTCGGGGAATCCTCCAAATCGATAAAATTCACGAAGGGCATTTGCGATTTCAGCGCGGTCAGAAACGGAAAAAGCACAGCTTGCATCCAATGATTTTGCTCTGAGGAATTCTTTAAAGGAATAAGGGTGGATGATTTTCGTTAGATATCGTCCGCCTAATTTTGCAGATACTTCGCGAGAGAGCATTTTTGCGTTGCTTCCCGTGATATCGACTTTCTCCTTGGCGTTAGCCATTCGGATAGCAAATTTTTCCCAACCATCGATATTTTGAATCTCGTCGAAGTAGAAGTAATGCTTTTGACTTGTGATTTCTTCAGCGGTAAGCAAAATATCTTCAAAATCGCTTGCTTGAAAACCGAGCAATCGTTCGTCGTCAAAATTGATGTAAATAATTTGCTTCCAATCCACTCCGCTCGAAACGAGAACTTGAACTCGTTTGTATAGAAGCGTTGATTTACCAGAACGCCGTAGACCGATAAGAACGTAGTTGGCGTTTTTATCAAAATTGTAATCACGACTTACGATTTGAGATTTCTTGATAACTTCATGTTGGTCAAAAATGATTTGCTTGAGCGTTTCGTGATCCATGGTTCTCTCCTTTTGTCGATTATATTCTACAATAATAATTAATAAATGTCGATTATATTCTACAAAAAATGATAAGAATGCATCTTGGGGGCACTGTTGCAAATGCCGGAATCTGACGGAGGCTCTTAGAAAATATAGTTATTGCGGGATACGTATTTCACATGGACTCAAAATGATGTGTACTCGATTTCTTGAACCAACTTTATCTATATCCTATCAAAGAGTATCTGAATTGGAAATCACCCATTCATGCACTTCTCACTTCCGCTACTCTTTGATATCGTATTGTTATAGCAGGTCCAATATTAGGGGTACGGAACAAAATCGATAAAAATTGACGGATTTCCTTCTTTCAAAAAATGAGGGGAACTCGGTATTATCGGGAAAAGTCTATGTTGATCACACCTATATCAATGTTCCTGCGAAGGAAAGAAGCAAAGAAAAGAAGAGGGGGCTGTCCAAAAACCTCAGGCAGGTTGCCGTTGCCATCGATGACAG
>CAKUXT010000062.1 GCA_934700375.1 uncultured Bacilli bacterium
GGATGGCGCCCTTTTTTGTTCCTGGATTCCGGAATCCAGGAACAAAAGGGTTACACATAAATTATTCTAGTTCCAAACAAAAAGAAGAAAACAAAAATAAAAAACAACTTATTTTTTGTCTACTTCAAAATAAAGTAATATAATGTATTGTCTTTATTTTATATATAAGATTGGAGAATTCTAATTTATGAGAAAAATGACCAGTGATGAAATCCGTGATACTTGGCTTAACTTCTTCCATGAGCATGGCCACTATATCGAACCTTCTGCTTCTTTAGTCCCGAACAATGATCCCACCTTGCTTTGGATCAATGCCGGTGTTGCCGCATTGAAAAAATACTTCGACGGCACTTTGACACCGAAGCACAGAAGAATCACAAACGCTCAGAAGTGCATCCGTACAAACGATATCGACAATGTCGGACACACTGCAAGACATCATACCTTCTTTGAAATGATGGGTAACTTTTCCATCGGCGATTATTTCAGAAACGAAGTCATTCCCTGGGCCTATGAACTTCTCACCTCTGACAAATACTATGGCTTAGATCCTCATAAGCTTTATGTCACCTATTATCCTGATGACAAAGAGACACATGACCTCTGGGTCAAATGCGGTATTCCAGAAGAGAACATGGTCCCGTCCGTCAACAACTTCTGGGAAATCGGTGAAGGTCCGTGCGGTCCTGATACTGAAATCAACTACGACCGCGGCGAGAAATGGGATCCTGAACACTTAGGACTCAAGCTCCTTCAGGACGATATGGACAATGACCGTTACATCGAATTATGGAACATCGTCTTCTCTCAGTTCAACTCCATGCCTGGCGTTGCAAGAAAAGACTACAAGCAGCTCCCTCAGAAGAACATCGATACCGGTGCCGGTCTTGAAAGACTCGCCTGCATCATGCAGGATGCCGAAACCAATTTCGAAACCGATCTCTTCATGCCTTATATCAAGGCTTTGGAAGAAAAGGCAGAATTCCCTTATGAAGGAAAACACAAGCTTGCCTATCGTGTCATCGCAGACCACATCCGTTCCATCACCTTCGCTTTGGCAGATGGCGCCGTCTTCTCTAACGATGGCAGAGGCTATGTCTTAAAGAGACTTCTCCGCCGCGCTTCCCGTTATGCACAGACACTTGGTCTTCCTGCCGGAACCCTTGCTTCCCTTGTTCCTCTTGTCACTGAGAACATGGCTCACTTCTATCCTTATCTCAAAGATCATCAGGAAAGAACAATGAAGATGATCTCCAGCGAAGAGAACAAGTTTGCCAATACATTGAAGACAGGCGAAAAGCTTCTTTCTCAGTATTTGAAGAAAGAAGGCGATACCCTCTCTGCAGAAGATGCATTCCGCCTTGCCGATACCTATGGTTTCCCGTTTGAACTCACAAAGGAAATCGCAGAAGACTCCGGCAAGAAAGTCGATGTGGAAGGATATGAAAAGCTTCTTGAAGCCAGCAAGGAACTTGCAAGAAAGAGCCGTGGAGACAAGCAGTCCTTCGGACTTCAGTCCAAAGACCTCATCGCCTTCACTGCAAATAGTGAATTCACCTATGAAGAAGGAAAAGACTTCACATCCACAGTCAACGGCCTCTTCGTCGATGGCGTCAAAGTCGACTCCATCCAGGAAGAAGGAGATGTCTGCTTCGAGAAGACAGATTTCTATGCCTTATCAGGCGGTCAGGTCTCCGATACCGGCTTCATCCATAACGACAGCTGCGAAGCTGAAGTCACCGATGTCAAGGCAAGCAACCACGGACAGCACCTGCTCCATGTCAAAGTCTTGTACGGCGAAATCAAGATGGGTGATGAATTCGAAGAAAGAGTCGATTGGCAGAGAAGAAACAGAATCAGAAAGAATCACTCTGCAACCCATCTCTTACAGAAAGCACTTCAGGAAAAGGTCTCTAATGAAATCCATCAGGAAGGCGCTTATTATGATGATGAGCTTCTCCGCTTCGATATCAACTTCGATAGCAAGATGAGCGAAGAACAGCTCAACAACGTCGAAAGACGCGTCAATGAGAAAATCTTCGAATCTCTTCCTGTCAAGACCGAAATTCTTTCTAAGGAAGATGCCATGAAGAAGAATGCAATGCATCTCTTCTCCGAGAAATACGGCGATAAAGTCAGAGTCGTTTCCATGGGCGACTATTCTATGGAGTTCTGCGGCGGTACTCATGTCGACAACACTTCCGAAATCGGATTGTTTGTCATCGCAAGCGAAGAGAGCGTCGCTGCCGGTATCAGAAGACTCACTTGCTACACCGGCATGAAGGCCTATGAGTTCTTAAAGGAGAAACAGGCTCTTATCAATGAAGCTGCCTCTCTTCTTAAAATCAATTCCGATAAGGGTGTCCGCAGTAAGATCATGTCCAACAATGACCTCATCTCCTCGTTGAACAACACCATCAAGACATTAAGAGAAGAAAGCGCCAATAATCTTGTCGGCGAACTCGAAAGCAAGATCGAGACTATTAACGGCAAAGAGCTTCTTGTCCATACCGTCAAGAATCTCACCCATGAACAAGAAGATACTTTGACACATAACCTCATCGACAAACATCCTTCCTTGCTTCTCTTCTTAGCCATCGATAACGGTGAAAAGAAAGATATCGTCGCCGGAAGAGGAAAAGACTTAGCCTCTATCAAGGCCGGTGTCGTCATGAAGGAATGCTCTGCTCTTCTCTCTGGAAGAGGCGGCGGAAGACCGGATGTTGCATTCGGTGCAACTGATGACCTTTCCAACCTGGGTAAAGTCAAAGAGCACTTATTAGGACTTCTCAAGTGAAAAAGAACCTTCTCGCACTCGATTTGGGAAAAGGATCATTAGGTGTTGCAATCTCAAGAAGCGGTATGTTCATCACACCGATCACCAACTTGAGATTCCACGCCATGCAGTTTTCCGAAGCAATCGATTACCTGAAAGAATTATTGATGGTAGAAAAAGTCGAAACATTCGTTCTTGGTCTTCCCCTGTTTCCAAGCGGGGATGACTGTGAGATGACTTCTGTCGTCAGACAGTTTGCTGACATGCTGAAAGAGAACTTCCCAGATATCGAAATCGTCTTCCAAGATGAAAGATATTCGACTCTTGAAGCTTCCTCTGTCCTTCATAAACAGGGACAGAACAGCAAAAAGCAGCATAAAGGCATCGATGCCGCTGCTAGCTGTGTCATCTTAAAACGCTACCTTATCTCCATCGGTCAGATGGACGATATCGCAATGTACTAAACAAAATAGACTATCACTCCAGGATATTAACTGAAGTGATAGTCTTTTTCTTTGTCAATAAGGAATGTAAGGGATGTATTTAGAAACAATCTCTGATAGTTTCTTTAGATTTTCTTGATTGTTGGCTGCTAATAACAGCTGTGGTCTATCATGGGTTACTTTCTTGTTGTGGAGTGAACAGAGAACGCCGCCTGCCTCTTTCAGTATCAGTTCACCACCAGAATAATCATAGAGGTAGACACGGAATGCAAAGTAAAGTTCTCCTTGTCCTAAGGCGATATAGCAAAGCTCCAACGCCGCACTTCCGAAACGGCGGATATCATTGACCTGATGGAAGACATCTTTTGTCATTTCGATGCAGGGATCTGCATACTTCTTCTCATACAAAGAAAAACCGGTATAGAAGATGCTGTGTTTGAAGTCTCTGTCAGAGACATGGATCTTCTTTCCTTGAAAATAAGCGCCTTTTCCTTTTATGGCGTAGAACATCTCACCTTTAAAAAGATTGTATACGCAGGAGAAGACCAGTTCATTGTTGTGCAATAATCCGACGGAGATTGCACATTCCGGAATCTGTCTTGTATAGTTCATTGTTCCATCGATCGGATCGATGATAAATACATATTCCGCTTTCGGAAGGCTGTTGTATCCTTCTTCTTCGCAATAGAACATAGAGCCTGGAATGATTTCAGAGAGCTTCTTCATCAAGGCGCGCTGTATGAGAACATCGCTGTCTGTGACTGCATTCTCAGCGCCGCCTTTCTCTTTGACGGACGAGAACGAGAGATGCTCTCTTCCTATTTTTCTGACTTCTTCTACAATGATCTGATACTGGTTCATAATTACAATCTGATGAGTGCAAAGCCCATCATCCTTTCCTGAATATATAATTCAAACAGCGCTATTTCATCCATATTGTCTTCTAATACAGGGAAGAAGAATCTGTTCTCATAGACAATATTCGATTCAATCTCATCCAAAGCCGCTTTAATTTCATCGATATAGAGGAAGGGATTGATTCCTGCATCGTTTTTGACTTTGATCTGCTTTAGGGATACAAGGACATGATCTTCTTTTTCCTTGTAGAAAGACAACTTATCGATTCCGTATTTATCTAATAACGGAAAGATGAGCTTCTGCATCTTATCATAATGAAGAGAAAGAATCTGAATGCGCTCTAATGTTTCTTTCAGCATATGAAGAGAAACTTCATCTTCATGATTCAGATCCATCCGTATTGTCTTCATCAAGGCGCGAAAGGCACCGTTTTCTTCCGCTAAGAGAACAAGCGGATTCTTTTCATCAGACAAAGAAGAGACAGTTTCTTTTCTGATTTCAGGAATCTTAGCTTGAGAAGAAGTCTCCCAGTTGTCTTTTTTGAATAATTGGTCAAACTCTTTCTGTACCTCTTCTTCGCTTTTTCCCGCTTTCAATTCATCAAGCATTCTTTTCAGTTCTTTTTCTTTATCAGGCATGAATAGAAACTCCTCACAATATTTTACATTTGCTTTACATTGTTTTACATCACTAAGGTAGTGAAGAAAAGCAAATGCTTCTATGATTGTAGCGTAAACAATGAAAGAGGTCAAAAATGAAAAACAAAACCTGTAAGAAAATGCTGATGAGTGTCATTTTCTTCGCAACCTTGACTGGTTGTGGAAACAATGCATCTGAATCCGAGAAGGAAAGTGCAAAGCCGACTGAAACCGCAAAAGCTGATTTTGATAAGACAAAGAACATCACCTGCTACACCAGAGATACCACTTCCGGTACAAGAGATGGTTTCTTCACCAAGATTGGTCTTGGAAAGAACAAAGCCAGCAACGATGGCTTGGTCACAAGCATCGTCGAAACCACATCCAACGGAAACATGATCCAGTCCATCAAAAACGATAAGTTTGGTTTAGGATATATCTCCTTAGCATCCTTAGAGAATTCCGGTGTCAAAGGTCTTACTTATGATAACGTTGTTCCTAGTGAAGCCAATGTCCTCAATGAAACCTATGAATTGACAAGAAACTTCAACTATGTTGTCAGAAACGATTATGCTGCAGACAGCAAAGTCAAACAGATTGTTGATGCTTTCGTCGCTTATTCCACCACAATCGAAGGAAAGAGCATCATCAAACAGAACGATGGCATCATCGCTTTAAACAATACCGATAAGTCCTGGAAGGACATCAAAGGTAATTATCCTATCACCTTAGAAGATAACTCCAAATTGACCGTCAGAATCGGCGGTTCCACATCCTGCGAAAAGATTGCAAAAGCTCTCACTTCCGCTTTCTCTCCATTATGCGGCAACTTCATCGCAAGCCATAACCACACCGGTTCCGGTGATGCTTACAAGCATACACAGGGCAAGAGCAAAGATGACGCAAACGGACTTGATATCGGTTATCTCTCCCGTGAATTAGAAGAGAACGAACCTGCAGCTGAGGGAACTCACGGAAAGATCTGCACCGATGCAATCGTTGCAATCGTCAACGAAGCCAATCCGCTCACATCAACTACCAAGGATATCTTAAAAGCGGTCTACACCGGCGAAAAGAAGACTTGGAACGAATTATTCTAATATGAGATATCTTGACCGTGATCAGTGTTTTAAGAAAGCGATCAAGAATGCAAAAGCGGACAGAATTGTACGCTATTTGCTGTTTTTCATTGCTTTTTTAGCATCAGTATCGATCTTATTTGTCATCTTCTTCATCTTCATCAAAGGATTGAAGTCCTTCATTTCCGAATATGAGATCGAAGGCGAAAAATATCGTGTCAATTTCTTCTCTTTCCTCTTCGGCAATACTTGGCTGAAAGGAAAAGCCGATTATTCGATCGGATTCATCATCATCAATACCATCTATATCGCAATTCTGACGATGCTGCTTACAGCTCCTATCTCTGTCTTTACTGCCCTTGCCATTGTCAGAATGACACCAAAGCCTGTCAGTGCTGTATTGAATACGATCATTGAAATTCTCGCCTCCATCCCTTCTGTCATTTATGGTATGTTCGGTCTTGGTCTTGTAACAGGATGGGCAAAAAACCTATCCGAATTATTCAATTACCAGTCAGCAGGCGGTCTTTCGACCTTCTCTGTTGTCTTAGTCTTGACGATGATGTCTGTTCCGACTGTCACTATGCTCTCTATCACCTCTTTGAAAGCAGTCAACAGCAATTTGGAAAAAGGTTCCTTAGCGCTTGGTGCATCAAGAAGCGAAACAAACTTCAAAGTCATCATACCAGCCGCCAAATCCGGTATCTTCTCTGGTCTCATCTTAGGTCTCAGCCGCGCTTTAGGCGAAGCGACTGCAGTTTCCATGGTCGCCGGAAATAGACTCACTGGTCCTAGTTTCAATATTTTCTCAACGACAAGAACGCTGACTTCTACGATGCTTTCCGGTATCAGCGAAGCGAGCGGTCTGAACTACGATATCCGTTTTTCTGTTGGCATCATGCTGATTTTCATCATCATCTTCTTCAATCTGATGCTCAATTTCATGAAGAGAAGACTGGAAAAGAGAGGGCTCTAGCATGAAAGACAGCGAACGTTCCCTGAAAACAAGAAAAGCAAAGGACATCTTCCGTGATTCCAGCGCCTATCTCTTCTCTCTTTTCGGTGTTTTGATTCTTGCGCTTATCATCTTCTTTGTTTTCGACAAAGGGCATGAATATCTTTCCTGGAAGTTTCTGACATCTGATTACTATACGACAAATACGTCAGTCAGCTATGAAGAGTCTACTTCTAAGGATACCTATAAGGATCCCAATATCGAGAATGTCTATTTCTCTTCCCGTTGGGGAATCGGTATCGAAGAAGGATATGACAATGAGAAGAATCCTGTCATTCAAGTGACTTATATCGATCATGATTCTCCGTTCAACAAACTGACCAATGAAGCAGATCAGGAGAAGTATCGCGTTGAACTGAATGCCTCTATCTCCACCCTTCTTCTTGTCGATGACGATGGAAATATCTTCTTCGGCGAATCAAGAAAAGGAGCCGAAACACTCGTTGCAGAATTAGAGAAAGCAGATAAGATATCCTCAATGATCGTCCATACATCAGGAGGCGGTATCAGAGGTTCTTTGATCTCAACGATATATATGATTCTACTGACGCTTGTCTTCGCACTGCCTATAGGCATTCTGACAGCTGTCTATCTCTCCTTAGTCGCAAAGCAGAACAAATTGACGAATTTCTTCAGAACATTGATCGATCTAGCAAGCGGCATTCCGACTATCATCTTCGGTTTGATCGGTGCAATCATCTTCATTCCTTTTGTCGCCTTATTCACACAGAAGAGCAATGGTTCGCTCCTCTCCGGAAGCCTTACACTGGCTTTGATGCTCTTGCCTGTCATCATCAATACAACGGAAGAAGCAATCAAGACAGTACCTAAGAGTTATCGAGAAGGTTCCTTGGCTTTAGGAACAACCAATACGCAGACTATTTTCAAAGTTGTTCTTCCAAATGCCCTTCCTGGCATCCTTACTGCAATCCTATTGTCCATCGGACGTATCATCGGTGAATCAGCTGCTCTTATCTATTCGATGGGTACAACGATCAAGGATCATATTCTGATCAGCGAAGGAAGCGCAACACTCGCTTTGCACATCTATAAACTCGTCGCCTTCGAAAACCCGAACTTCGGAGCAGCCAGCGCCATTGCCATCATCATCCTTATCGTCGATCTGATACTCAATCTCATCGTCAAGCTCCTCTCTTATCGCTTTTTAAAGAAATTCAAGAGGTAATATATGGAACAGAATATGCAACTGAACACAGAGCAGAAAGAAGAATCTCCTGTCATCTTCCATGTCGAGAATCTCAATCTCAGCTATGGAGACAAACATGTCCTTCACGATATCAACATGGATATCAGAAAGAATCATGTCACTGCTTTCATCGGTCCTTCCGGATGCGGAAAGTCGACCTTCCTCCGCTGTCTTAACAGAATGAACGATTTAATCAGCGACTGTAAGATAACAGGCAAGATCGAATATATGGGAAAAGACGTAAAAGACTACAATCCGATGGTCTTAAGAACGATTGTCGGCATGGTTTTCCAGCAACCCAATCCCTTTCCGATGTCGATTTATGATAACATTACCTATGGTTTGAAATGCCATGGCGTCAAAGATAAGAAACTGTTGAAGGAGATTGTCATCTCCTCCTTGAAGAAAGCTTCTCTTTACGAGGAAGTCAAAGACAGACTGAAAGACTCCGCTCTCGCTCTTTCAGGCGGTCAGCAGCAGCGATTATGCATCGCAAGAGCAATCGCAATGGAACCGGATGTCATCTTGATGGATGAACCCACATCCGCGCTTGACCCGATTGCGACAAAGAAGATTGAAGACCTCATCGATGAACTGAAGAGCGAATACTCTATCATCATCGTTACACACAATATGCAGCAGGCAAGCCGTATCTCAGACGATACTGCCTTCTTCATGTTAGGAGACCTGGTGGAGTTTGATAAGACTGAAGAACTCTTCTCTCGTCCTAAGGTCAAGAAGACAGAAGATTACATCACCGGTAGATTCGGATAAAGAAAGGGTTTAGTTTATGGAATTAAACGAAGAAATCGAGCATCTCAATTCACTCATCCTTCAGATGTCTGGCGTCGTCGAGAAGAATCTGTTTTACGCATTTGATGTCTATCTCAATTATGATAACAACAAATATTATCATGCTGTCGATGATGAGAAAGTCAATGCCTATGAAAGATGGATCGAAGCGGACGCTCTTCACATTATGCTGAAAGAAAAGCTTTATGCTTCCGATTTAAGAATCGTCACCGGCATCATGAGCATGGTTCAGGATTTAGAGAGACTTGGCGATCATGCCAAGGATATTTTAGAGTTCTCCTTAAAGGTCAAAAATGCCAACAAGAACCAGGAAGAAATCAAAGACCTGGTGGAGTTTGTCATCCAGATGGTCAAAAACAGCGTCAAGAGCTATATGGACAAAAACGAGAACCTGGCAAGAGAAGTCGTTTTAAGAGATGACCATGTCGATGAGACCTATTCAAGACTCATCGATGAACTCATCCATCACGATCAAGGCAAAGAAATCTCATCGGAGTATGCAATCTATACGGCCTTGGTAGTAAAATATATAGAACGCATTGCGGACCACGCCACAAACGTTGCCGAATGGGTTATCTATATCCTCACAGGTTTCTACAAAGACAAACAAGTCATATAGGAGGGAAAGCATGAAAACGATTTACTCCGTCGAAGATGATCAGGACATCGCCAAGATCATCAACGTATCGCTGACAAAATCCGGCTATCAAGTCTATACATTCCCTGATACTAAGTCTTTTTGGGATGCCTTTAGAAAAGTCAAACCAGATCTGATCCTTCTCGATCTGATGCTTCCTGACGGAAATGGAATGGATGTTTTAAAGACATTGAGAAGCAGTGTCGAAAACAATGACATCAAGATCATCATCCTCTCTGCCAAGCGCATGACCATGGATAAGGTCGAAGGCCTTGACTGCGGCGCAGATGACTATATCGAAAAGCCTTTCGATATCCTTGAGCTCATCTCCCGTGTCAATGCAAGATTCCGTCTTGACCATGAGATACTCTCTTATCACGATATCAGCCTCGATCTTAATCGTCACACCTGCACCTATCAGGGAAGAGCGATCGATCTTACCAATACCGAGTTTTCCATTTTGAAGCTTCTGCTTCAGAACTTAGGAAAAGCCATCACAAGAGATGAGATCTATCATAAGCTCTATACAGAAAACGACATGGTCGAAAGCAGAGCCATCGATATGCATATTGCTTCCTTGAGAAAGAAACTCAACGATAAGGAAAGCCATATCATTCATACCATTTACGGAGTCGGATACATCATCGGATGAAAAAGAAAATCATCTTCACTCACTTTATCACACTCTTTCTGTCTTTCATCATGATGCTTTTCCTTGTCTATTTTTCGATTGACAAGGTCAACAAGAACAATTCTGAGAACCTCTTAAGAAG
>CAKUXT010000063.1 GCA_934700375.1 uncultured Bacilli bacterium
GCTTTGAACACACCTTCAACACTGTTGCTTCAAGCCGTGGCGATTATCCTTTTACGACATTCACAGGCGGCTGTGATGACAGCAAGTTTGCTTCTCTTGTCTGGTCTTTGGCTCTGAAGGTCAGAGGCGAAGGACAAGGCCATAAAGGTCATAAGAGACCGGCTATCTTCCCGAAGCTTGTATTCTTATATACCAAAGAGCTTCATGGCGAAGGAAAGCCCCTTTACTGGCTTTTCAAACAGGGCATCGAATGCTCTTCCAAAGCCATGTATCCTGACTGGCTCTCTCTTGATATGCCAGATGAAAACTTAGTGAAAGAGGCAACCGCCGTTCACTTTGAACCGAGCATTGCCAAAGTCTTCCACAAGTATCATAAATTCGGTGTCAGCAGATGGCTGCTTGATGAAGACGGCAATGTCAAAGAAAATCCAGACTGGGTTGATAGCATCATCTCTCCGATGGGATGCAGAGCCTATCTCTCCCCTTATTATGAAAGAGGCGGTTTGCATCCTGCTGATGAGAACGACAAGCCGGTCTTTACAGGACGTTTCAATGGCGGAGCCATCTCTCTCAACCTTCCGATGATCTTAAGAAAAGCCCAAGTTGAGAACAAAGACTTCTACAAGGTCCTGGATTACTATCTCGATCTGATCAACGGCATCCATATCAAGACCTTTGATTTCTTATGCAAGGTGAAGGCAAGCTCTATCCCTGTCGCTTATTGCCAGGGCGGATTCGGTTATCTGAAGAATACAGATACTATCGAATCGCTTGTCAAACGCGCTACCTTTTCCTATGGTTTTACAGCCTTGAACGAACTTCAGGAACTCTATAACCAGAAGTCTCTTTATCAGGAGAAAGACAATCCGAATGCCTTCAGCTATGAAGTTCTCAAATACATCAATGATTATGTCGAAGAGAAGAAGAGACATTACGGAAAAGATATTCCCTACATTGCTGCAATCTATGGAACACCTGCTGAATCCTTATGCGGAACACAGGTCGAACAGTTCAAGAAGAAATACGGAATCATTCATCATGTTTCCGATAGAGCCTACTTCACCAACTCCTTCCATATGCATGTCTCTGAGAACATCACACCTTTTGAAAAACAGGATGCGGAGTTCCGTTACTTCCATTTGGCAAGCGGCGGACATATTCAGTATTGCCGTTTCACAACTGGCATGAACGAAGAATACATCGCTCAGTGTGTCACACGTGCGATGAAGTTAGGCTATTATTTCGGTGTCAATATCGATAAGAGCTATTGCAACGACTGCGGCGCTCAGATCGATGATGGTGTCGATACCTGCCCTGTCTGCCATGGGCATAACATCACGGAAATCAATCGTGTCTGCGGATACTTAGGCTATTCCAAAGTCTCCGGAACGACAAAGATGAATGATGCGAAGATGGCAGAGATTCACGATAGGAAGTCCATGTAATGAAGATTATACGAATCGAAAGAAACAATCAGATCAACGGTACCGGCTTAAGAGATGTCATATGGTGCTCGGGTTGCAATCATAACTGCCCGGGCTGTCATAATCCTGAAGCCCAGAATCCGGAATTAGGAAAAGAAACAGGTCCTTGGGCTTATGATATCCTCAAAGCCGACCTTTCAAGAGATGAGATCAGCGGTGTCACTTTCTCCGGCGGAGAAGCAACCTTCCCTGCAAATAGAGAAGAGGCCACAAGGATGATGAAATGGATCAAGGATCTCTTTCCGAATAAGACCATCTGGGTATATACCGGCTATCTCTATGAAGGGATTTCGGAACTTGAGATGATGCAGTATATCGATGTCCTTGTCGATGGAAGATATATCGCCTCTCTTAACCCTGGCCCGAACAAGATCAAATGGCGCGGTTCTTCTAATCAGCGCGTCATCGATATGAAGAAGACAAGAGCTGAGAACAAGATTGTCTGGTTAGATGATTTCAACGGAAAACCGATTGATGAAAACGAAAAACAGGACTGAGCAATCAGCCCTGTTTTTCTAAACATTTTTGTTTGTCTTTATTCAATTGTTCCTTCAATTCAAGTAAGGAAGAAAACTTTTTCTGTTCTCTGATGAAGGAGAGGAATTCGACCTTGATATCATTGCCGTAAAGGTCATCGTCGAGAGAGAAGATATGCGTTTCGATGATCGCGTTTCTTAGCGGATCGATGGTTGGATGATTTCCGATGTTGGTCATTGACGGATAACTTATTCCGTTTAGAATCGTTCTTGTTTTGTAGACACCGTTTGGCAGTCTGAACTTCTTGTTTTCCAAATCGATGTTGGCAGTCGGAAATGAGATCTTTCTTCCGTTCTCTTTTCCGTGTATGACTCTTCCTTGGTAGAAGAAATCATATCCTAACAAGTCGTTTGCTTCTTTGATCTGATGGTCATTGAGAAGAGATCTGATTCTAGTCGATGAGACTTTCTCCCCATTGATTTCAAAAAGGGGAAGAATCTCGACTTTCACTCCCTTGTCTTTCAGACTAAGAAGGTCACTGGCTTTTCCTTGACCGAATTTACCAAAGGTGAAATCTTCACCGACTACAATTTTTCTGACATTCAAGGAAAGAAGGAAAGAAATGAATTCTTCTTTTGAGGTGTTCTTCGTCTCTTCATCAAATGGAAGAATGAATTCATTCTTGATATGGAAAGAAGAGAGCATCTTTTCTTTCTCTTCTTCTGTCAATAATGGACCGCTATGATCATTCTTCGTCTTGTTCTTCAGATCGCTTGTGAAAGTAAGAACACTGCTTTCACCTTCACCTGTCAGTGTCTCTTTGAAAAGCATCTGATGGCCTAGATGAAGCCCATCAAAAAGGCCGATAGCCAAAGAGAGAGGCGGTAAATCATATTGTTCTTTGATGGATAGAATCTTAGTCATGTCTGATGCCTCTCTGACAGATATAATGCCCGTCTCTGTCTTTCTTATATAAAGCGATCAGTTCATTGTCTTTTGCAAAGAAAAGATGCGCTTTCTCGCTTTTATAGTAGATATCATTTCCAGCGATTGCTCGTTTAGTGACTGCTTCATTCCCTTCGATGACAGGAATATCGTTGAACATAGATGGTATTGAGATGATATCAGTTTCACTGATTTCATCGACACGCTTTGCATGAGTTAAGTCGATGTCATCGACTTTCGTTCTTCTTAAAGAGGTGAGATGACCGACGGTGTTCAATCTGTAGGCGATATCTCTTCCTAAGGAACGGATATAGGTTCCTTTTGAAACAGTCGTTTCAAAAGCGATCGTATCAGATGTGAAAGAGAGAAGTTTCATCTCTTTGATTTCGATATCGACGGTCGGAGGAGTGAAGTCGATTCCTTTTCTTAAAAGAACATAGCTTCTCTCTCCGTTGATATGCTTTGCACTATACATCGGAACCTGCTGTTTCTGTTTTCCGATAAAGGAAGAGAGGACTTCGTTGATCTTTTCTTCTGTCAGAGTCGGTACTTCTTTTTCAGATACGATGTTTCCGGTCAGATCCAAAGAATCGGTCTCTTTTCCTAAGGAAAGGGTAGCGACATAAGTCTTCTCTTCATCCTTGAAAAGAGGAAAAAATTTTGTTCCTTCCAATAGGCCGATGATAAGAAGACCAGTCGCAAAAGGATCAAGTGTTCCTAAATGGCCCACTTTTCTGATATTGAATTTCTTTTTGATGAGAATATCGACGCTTTGGGAAGCCAGCCCTGCTTCTTTGTCGATGATGAGGAATCCTGAGTAGTTGTTCATGGTTATTAGTATAGTCAAGAATGACAAAAATGAAAACGAAAATACGTTTTTGACACCTTTTAGTCTGATTCTACCTCTTCTTCTCTTGGTAAAGAGGAGATGGCTCCTTTTCTAGTAACTGCGATGGAAGAGGCTTTTTCTGCGTAAAGTATTGCTTTCTTTAGCGGATAGCCTTTTGTCAGAGCAGCTGCAAAAGCACCATTGAAGCAGTCTCCTGCTGCAGTCGTGTCAACGGCTTTAACCTTATAGGCAGGAAGAAGCTTTTCTTCTTCCTTGCTATAGAGATAGACGCCTTTTTCGCCTAATGTGACAAGAAGGGTTTTGACTCCTCTGTCTAAAAGAGAAGAACAAGCTTTTCTGAAAGAGTCTTCATCTTTGATATCAATTTTTGAAATCAAAGAGAGTTCTGTTTCATTCGGTGTGAGATAGTCTATGTTTCTTAGTAATTGATCGGTTAATGCTCTTCCAGGGGCAGGATTAAGTATGAATATCTTATTGAATTCCTTAGCCTTGGAAGAAAGATAATCGACAGTATCAAATGGGATTTCAAGCTGAGAGAGAATGATATCGGCTTCCTTGATCAAATCGATATTCTTATCGATATCATCTCTTTTGATGTCGTAATTGGCACCAGGAATGACGATGATTCTATTGTCATGAACATCTTCTTCTAAAAGAATGGTTGCACAGCCTGTAGGCTTAGAGGATGTCTTGATCTTTGGTTTGACATTGTTCTTCTCAAGACAGGAGATCAGTTCTTTTCCAAAGACATCAGAGCCAACAGCTCCTAGCATTGTGACATCCGCATTGAGAAGTGCGGCTGCACAGGCTTGGTTGGCTCCTTTTCCGCCTGGATTTTTCATGAAATCCGTACCAAAAGAAGTCTCACCTCTTTTAGGAAGATGAGGCATATAGGTGACTAAGTCCATGTTGATGCTTCCGACAACAAGTATTTTCATGTCTTTGAATCCTTTCGATGTTTGTCTTTCTAGTAAGAGGACGATGTTGTTTGCCTAGATGAATTATAATCGAAAAGACATGACAAAAGAACACGGAAAGATATATTTAGCACTGCATATATCTGATAAGGGTGATATAAAGAGGTCTTGTGTTAACGAGTTTGTTATTCTTTGATTTCCCAATGGCCTTCGAAATCGGGCCCGACTCTTACGATTTTCGCGCTTTTTGAGATTATTCTAGATACTGTTCTTCGTGATTTGTTCAGTAACTTCATCATATCAATAGTTGTTATCTCTGGATTTTCTTTTTTTGGGCAATTAGTTTCTCTTTATCAGATTGGCCTTCCGTTTGTGCAATTGTGTCTGTGTCATTGTCTGTGCCATTGTCTGTGCCATTGCTTGCGCCACACTCCGTGTCATTACTTGAGCCATCGTTTGTGCCATTGGAATTTTCATCTGACTTGATGTACTCGTTCAGTTTGTAATTGAATGGAATTGTGACTTGTAAAAAGTTGTCCAAGAAGGTGAAAGCTTCTTGGCCGTACTTATCAGTGATGGCGGTGACGCCATGTCCAGTTTGCTCAATCAATCCGAGCTTAATGAATATCTTGGCCAAGGCTTCATTGACTGGTTTGCTTACTCCGCCAAAGAAATCCTCTTTTGTCATGTTGTGTGGCAAGCCGCCAGTTGAGATGATTTCCAGTCTATCGTTGAAAACGTAGATGGCAGGGGGTGTTCCGTCAACCCAATCATTGTGAAGGCAGGCGTTATACCATGCCTCTCTAAATGCAATTCGATCAAACAAAGGAATATCTTCGCGGTATCCGTCTTTATGGAAGACTGCCTTTGTCTGATTAAGTACATCTGCACAAAAGCTTTGGGCATTTTTCATTGCAGTGAGCAGGCATTGACTTATAAAGATTATTCCGCTTGATGATTCATATTGACCTGATTTGAGTGATTTTCACTCGAATTTCCTTGCAATATTGTTTAAAAACTTTATAATATTTAAGCCTTTTGACTGGTGCGAGGCTTGTTCCTCAAGTCACCTCATGCTGGTCGAAATAGGTAGAAAGAAAAACGAGGTATTACGAAATGTTGACAAAAGAAGAAAAGGCTGTTGCCATCAAGGCTAGTCAGAGAGACGAAAAGGATGTCGGTTCCACCGAAGTCCAGATTGCTCTTCTCACTGAAAAGATCAAGAAGCTCACAGTCCACATGACCATCAACAAGCATGATTTCTCTTCTAAGCGCGGTATGGATATCATGATTGCAAGACGTACAAACCTTCTTAACTATCTTAAGAAGACCGACACTGCACGTTATGAGAAGGCCGTTGCTTCCATGAAGGCTGCTACCAAGAAGAAATAAACATTTCTTGAAACCGATTTGCTCCTAGTTTACTAGGAGCATTTTATTTGAATGTAATGTATAATATTTTTGTTTTTCGGAGGTGACTTATATGGATTTCCTTTCGTTAGCAGAAAAACGTGTCTCTACACGTGAATTCAGTGATAAGAAGATCGAAAAAGAAGATTTGGAAAAGATATTGAAGGCATGTGATATCGCTCCTACCGGCAAAAACAGAAGACCGATATTCTATGTCATTCTCTCTTCTGAAGAGAAGAAGAGAAGACTCTATGAGCTTCTTCCTTCTATTCAGGCTAAGTTCTACAATGCAGATGCACTTCTGTTTTCCTTTGTGAAACAGGAAGATCATCTCAAAGAACTTGATTGCGGAGCTGCCATTGAAAACGCCTTATTGGAAGCGACTTCCTTAGATATCGGTTCCTGCTGGATTCATTGTGCAAGTGCAGAGATGAATACAGAAAAAGGAAAGAAAGCCCTGAAAGAAGTCCTTGATCTTGATAACGAGTATGAAGTCTTGGACTGCATCGCATTCGGTTATCCTAAAAACGGCAAATTCGCAGTAAAAGAAAGAAGTGATAATGGAAGCAAGATCGTATGATGTCATCGTCATCGGTTCTGGTCCTAGCGGACTGATCTCTTCTCTTTTGATCTCAAAAAAGAAGAGAGTCCTCCTTGTTGAAAAAGGCGGACATGATTTTGTGTTGGGAAAAAGAATATTGGTGTCCGGAAACGGAAGAGCGAACTTCTTCAATGAAGATCTTCTTCATGAAGAAGTATATAAGGACTCTCTTCTTTCTCCTGTTCACGATATTGTCTTTTCAGAGAAGAGAAACTACGCTGAAGAGTTTCTTTCCTATCTGAAAGATGAACTCTCTTTTCCATATACGAAAGATGGAAAACTCTATTATCCGTATTTCAATCGTTCTGAAAGCCTTCAGAACACGCTTGTCCAACAACTGAAGAGAAGCAAGAATCTTACGGTTCTCTCTGCATGTCTAAAAGAAATCGATGAAAAGAATCATACTGTCTCTCTCGTTAAGAACGGAAAAAGAGAAGAATATCACTATCAGGATCTAGTCCTCGCCCTTGGCGGAAGAAGTCTAGACAGAGAAGACTATGATTCTTCTCTTCTCTCTAATTTTTCTTCCTATCCTTTCTCTCCCTGTCTTTGCCCTGTGAGAGTCAAAGAGAAGATACCTTCCTATCTTGTCAAAAACAGACTGAGAGGAGTTCTCACGCTGCTTATAGACGGAAAGAGACTCTATCAGGAAGAGGGAGAACTCCTCTTCAAAGAAGATGGAATCTCCGGTATCTGTGTCTTTGATTCGACAGTCTATCTTCTTAATGAAATGAGAAAGAACAAGAAGGCGACATTCACTTATGAGTTCAGATACATGGATGAAAAGATGGATTGCTCCTATTCAGCTTATCCTTACTTTTTAAGAAGATACTTAGAAGAGCATAAAGATGCTAAGAAAGGTGTTTTCACCTTTACCTTTGCATCTTTGTATTCCTTCAAAGAGAGTCAGATCTCTTATGGCGGCATAAGATTGAGTGAAATCGATATGAATACGATGGAAGCCAAGAATCATCCTCACATTTATCTTGCTGGAGAGATGCTGGATCAGAATTTCCGCTGTGGCGGATACAATATGGGCTTAGCCTTCATCGAAGGCTATAAAGCGGGAAGGAGACTGGAAGATGATATTTCCTGAAGATAAAGAAGTAGAGGAGATCTTCAATCTCCAAATTGAAAGAAGAAAGAAACAGGCGGAAGAGAAGGAGATTGAAACAATCTTCCTTCGCGTCATCAATATGTGCAAGAATCTCGACTTTGAAAAAGGCCTGTCTGGCTTTAAAAAGAAAGTCGCTCTTTCCAGTATGATCGATTTTTGTATCGGTGAATATGAATTCTATAAAGAGAATGGTCCTAAGCTAAAGCAGAAGCTGAGCCTTGATGATCTGGCGCTGAAAGTCGCAAACAAGTATGTCTCGACAAGAACTGCAGAGATCAATGGTTCCTATACCTCTGGCATGAAACCTTATGATCATCTTATCAGCACCCTTTCTACTGCGACGATGGCTTTAGAGAGCATCAATGAACCCTTAGCAAGACATGATCCTAACTTCTCTTTGATGAATGATCTTTTTGAAACGACATTCAAGAAGCTCACCGGATTCTGCCGCATGATGATGTTAGGTCTTTATCTAGATGCCTATGTCTCTTGGAGAACGATTCATGAGAGTGAATCGACGATTTATCTATTAGTCAATAACGGAGACAAGGCAAAGTTCTCCTATGTCAAACACATCTCTTATTCGAATATGTATTACACGCCAAGCAATTTCGATGATAAAGTGAGAGATGATGTCTTTGAAAACCAGATCAAAGCCGAGATGAATGAACATGGATTAAAGAGCAAGGACATGAAGAAGTTTCTTGAATACGGATGGCTTTATGACTGCAAGGAATACGACATGGAAAAGCATCCGAAGTTCAAACTGAACTTCAATGATGGTGTCGATGAGCTCTCTGGTCTAAGAGATCAGTACAATGAATTCTATAGAGGAACAAGCGAGATCGCTCATTCCTCCTCTATCTTCTTCTATGCCAATGAGAAGAACATCAAGAATGTCGCTTTGATGCTGACCTATGAGTCCTCTTATCGCATCTTCATGTTGTATATGCAGTTCATGGAAGAATATTTCAAACGCCATGAGAATGAAAAGAGCATCATCATGAACTGTATTGATGATGTGAAGAGAATTGCTGAGTTTTTACGAGAACAGTATGATAAGGAGGATGAAAGCGATGAGTAGAAGAGAGACTCTTGTCACTTGCACGGATTTAGATGACTTTGGAAAAGGAATCGTTCATATTGATAAGACGACATGCTTTTTGGATAACCTTCTTCCTGGAGAACAGGCCCTTGTCCAGACGGATTTCAAGTTCGGAAAACTTGCCAGTGCAAAAGTGACGGAAAGAAAGACGGATTCTCCTTTCCGTGTCCATCCGGAGTGCAAATACTATCCTAACTGCGGCGGATGCCAGTTGATGCATCTCTCCTATCAAGAACAGCTCGTCTATAAGACAAAGAAGGTCAAAGACCTCCTTCATAAGTTTGCCAAAATCGATTTTGATGTCAGCCCCTGTATCGGATTAGATAATCCGACAAGATTCAGAAACAAGGTTCAGAAGCCTGTCAGGTTCGATAACAAAAAGAAGAAAATCAAAGCCGGTTTCTATCAGTCAGGCACCCATAATCTCATCGGTGTCGATGATTGTCTGATGGAGAGCGAACTCTCGACCAAAATCAGCAATGTTTTAGTCTCCATGTTTGAGAAGTATAAATATACGCCCTATCATGAAGATGCTCAGTTTGGTCTGATCCGTCATCTTCTCATTAAGACCAATACAGAACAGAGTCAGGCTCTGGTGACATTGATCGTCACAAGAAGCGACATCAAAGGAATCAAAGAGTTTGCAAAAGAACTCATGAAAAGAGTTCCTGAAGTCGTCGGTCTTGTCCTTAACATCAATACCAGAAAGACAAATGTAATCTTAGGCGAAAAGGATGTTCCTGTCTATGGTCATACCAAGATTCAGGACAAGATCTTCGACAAGAAGTTCTTGATTTCGACTCAGTCATTCTATCAGGTCAACTCACATCAGATCGAAACCTTATACGGCAAAGCGATCGAATTTGCTGACTTAAAAAAGAGCGATACCCTTCTTGATGCCTATTGCGGAACAGGAACGATTGGATTATGCTGCTCTGACAAAGTCAAAGAAGTCACTGGTGTTGAGATAGTAAGAGATGCAGTAAGAGATGCCAAGATGAATGCCAAGATCAACAATATCGATAATGCCCGCTTCATCTGCGGCGATGCGACCGAATATATGATGAACAGCGAAGAACACTTCTCTGTCATCATCATGGATCCGCCTAGAAAAGGTTCGACTCCTGAGTTCATCAACGCAGTGAAACGAATCGCACCGGAGAGAGTTGTCTATGTGTCCTGTGATCCTGTCACATTATCAAGAGATATTGCTTTGTTCTCTGATGC
>CAKUXT010000064.1 GCA_934700375.1 uncultured Bacilli bacterium
TCTTTAAGAAGTGCGCTCAACACACAGATATCCACATTCTCGCTTGCTGAGATCAACAGATTCTCAACTGCCAGCCTTGTCACCCGTGCGACAAACGACGTTCAGCAGGTTCAGTTTGCAATCCTTCTCTCCTTCCGTATGTTCTTCCAGGCACCGATCACTGCTATCTGGGCAATTTTGAAAATCAATGCCGTATCCTGGCAATTGATGCTTCCGACAATCATCGGTGTATGTCTTCTCATCTTCGGCATGTTCCTGCTTCTTGTCTTTGTCATGCCGAAGTTCAAAGTCATGCAGAAACTTATCGATAAACTCAACGGAATCACAAGAGAGAACCTCTCTGGCATCCGTGTCGTCCACGCCTATAACGCAGAAGAATATCAGGAAGACAAGTTTGCAGCCGCCAATAGAAACCTGACTAAGACACAGCTTTTCACCGGCAATGCCATGTCTGTCATGATGCCGTATATCACCATCATCATGAATGGCATTTCCATTGCAGTCTATTGGATCGGTGCAACACTGATCAATCAGCCTACGGAGACTTTGACCTATTCTCAGCTTCTCTCCTTTATGATGCTCTCCACACAGATCGTCATGGCATTCATGATGTTATTGATGATGTTCTATATGCTTCCTAGAGCCAGCGTCTGTGCTAAACGTATTCAGGAAGTCTTGGACACCAAGTCTTCCGTTCTTGATCCGGAAACAGAAAAAGAAAGAACAGAAAAAGGAACCATCACTTTCAAGGATGTTTCCTTCGCTTATCCAGGAGCTGACAATGATGTTGTCGAGCATATCTCCTTCTCTGCCAAACAAGGCGAAACTGTCGCCTTTATCGGTGCGACAGGAAGCGGAAAGACAACGATTGTCAATCTTGCAGACCGTCTCTATGACGTCAAATCCGGTGAAGTCTTAGTCGATGGCGTCAATGTCAAAGACTTAAAGCAGAGCACACTTCACTCTCTGATCTCCTATGTCCCGCAGAAAGGTCTCCTTTTCAAGGGAACAGTGAGAAGCAATATCGCTTTCGGAAACACTTCGCTCTCCATGGATGAAGTGAAGAAAGCCGCTAAGATTGCAGAAGCAGATTCCTTCATCAATGAAATGGATCAGGGATATGATGCTTCTATCGCTCAGGGCGGAAGCAATGTCTCCGGCGGTCAAAGACAGAGACTTTGCATCGCCCGTGCTGTTGCCATGAATCCGGAATTCATCATCTTTGACGATTCTTTCTCCGCTTTGGACTTCAAGACAGATAGAAAAGTCAGAGATAATCTCAAAGAGAATGAAAAAGATGTCACAAAGCTCATCGTCGCTCAGCGAATCGGTACCATCATGGATGCCGACCACATCGTCGTTCTTAACGAAGGAAGGATGGTCGGATACGGAACGCATGAAGAACTATTGAAAAACTGTGACACCTATCGTGAAATCGCCCTTTCACAGTTATCAAAGGAGGAACTCGGCTTATGAAAAAAATGGTCGATAAAAGAGAACAGATCAAAACAGAAGATCTGAAGCTCACCTTAGCCAACATCTCCGCTTCAATGAAAAAGTATCTCCCTTTGCTCATCATCGCAATGATCCTGCTGATCGGTTCTGTCATCATCTCTGTCCTTGCTCCTGATCAGCTGAAGAAACTGACGGATATCATCAACCAGGGTGCAGCCAATAAAAACATCAATATGAATGATGTGACGAAGTTCGGACTGATCCTCGTTTCCATGTATGTCATCTCTGCCATCTGCACCTTTGTCTCTGGTCTTACGATGAATATCGTCTCCATGCGTTACACAGAACAGCTGAGAAAACAGATCATCGCCAAGATCAACAGAGTACCGCTTCGCTACTTCGATTCCAGCAGCACCGGCGATGTCATGTCAAGACTTACCAACGATGTCGATCAGATCGGTCAGTCCATGCAGCAGTCTGTTTCTACCCTCTTCCAATCCCTCTTCATGATTGTCGGTGTCTTGATCGCTATGTTCATCTCCAGCTGGCAGTTAGCGCTTGTCTGTGTTGCAACATTGCCGCTAATGATGATTGTCATCTTCTTCATCTTGAAGATTGCAGGTCCTTGGTTCATCAAGAGACAGGATATGATCGGTGATGTCGAAAGCGTCGTCGAAGAAAACTACAACGGACAGCTCATCATCAAAGTCTTCAACAGCAGCGATAGAATCAATGCCGACTTTGAAGAACATAACAAGAAATTAGGTTCCACCCTCTTCACCTCCGAAATCTTCGGCGGATTGATGCAGCCTATCATGAACTTCGTCTCCTATCTTGCCTATGCAGCTGTCTGTCTGACAGGCGGACTATTGATGAACGCTCAGGCTCAAAGCGGAATGGATCCAACAGCCTCTGGCTATATCACAATCGGTACAATTACTGCCTTCTTGACTTACGTCAACCTCTTCCAGTCACCTCTTACCCAGATTGCACAGGCGATGAACTCGCTTCAGGGTGCAGCCGCTGCCGGAAAACGTGTATTTGAATTCTTAGGCGAAAAAGAAATGGAAGACGAAACCCACAAAGAAAGACAATTGCTTGTCGATGGAAAAGAAATCGTCAAAGGTGAAGTCACTTTCGAACATGTCAGCTTCGGATATGATGAGACAAGAGAGATTATTCATGATTTCTCAGCCGAGATCAAACCTGGCATGAAGGTCGCCATTGTCGGACCGACAGGTGCCGGAAAGACAACGATGGTCAACCTTCTCATGCGCTTCTATGATGTCGGAAAAGGAAGTATCAAGATTGATGGCATAGATATCAAATCCATGCCAAGAGAAGAGATTCATGATCTCTTCGCCATGGTCTTGCAGGATACTTGGGTATTTGACGGAACATTGAAGGAAAACTTAGAGTACAACACCAAAGGACTGACAGAACAGGATTTCAAAGATGCCATCCATGATGCACACCTTGTCCACTTTGTCCGTTCATTGCCTGGTGGATTAGACTATCTCATCGAAGAAGACAGCTCCATCTCCGGCGGTCAGAAACAGCTGATCACCATCGCAAGAGCAATGCTGAAGAAAGCTCCTCTTCTGATCCTTGACGAAGCAACAAGCAACGTCGATACCAGAACGGAAGAGAAGATTCAGGAAGCGATGGATCGACTGACAAAAGGAAAGACTTCCTTTGTCATCGCACACCGCCTTTCCACAATCAAGAACTCCGATATGATCCTTGTCATGAAAGACGGAAACATCATCGAACACGGAAATCATGATGAGCTGATGAAACAACAAGGATTCTATTATTCACTGTACAATTCACAGTTTGCTCTTAACGGAGAAAACACAATCGACTGAATCAACAAGCCACAGCAATGTGTTGTGGCTTTTTCTGTTATCAATATTATTGCACAGTTAGTCATAACTAACTATAATAGGCACAGGAGGATGGATTCATGCATTATCTCTTTGCCATATTACTCTCCCTCGGTCTTTTCTTTTTTATCAGTTCCATCAAAAACGGACTCTTGAAGAAAACCAAAAAGAGAAGAACCGGAATCGAGTTCTTCTCTGGAATCGCCTTATCTGCACTCTCCTTATGCTTATTTCATTTTATTTAAGCGTTTGTGTTCTTCGTAGACTCTCTTCAAAGCTGAGAAGGTCACATCGCTAAGATCGTGTTCGATCTTGCAGGCGTCTTTATAGGCGGTCTCTTCATCGACGCCAAGGCCGATGAAGAAGTGACCGATGACTTCATGTCTCTCATAGATCTTCATTGCGATTTCTTTTCCTTCCGGTGTCAGAATGAGAGCCTGTTTCTTACCGACAGTCACGTATCCCTTCTCTTCCAACTTCTTCAAAGCAATAGAAACGCTTGCTTTGGAATATCCCATAGAGGATGCGACATCAATGGCACGAACAAGAACCGTTCCATCTTTTGAAAGCATCAATATTCTTTCGAGATAGTCTTCTGATGATTCATTGGTTTTGTCCATAATGACATTCCTCCTTCACGATGAAATAATTGTAGCATAAATAGACATATAAAACAAACCGAATGAGGCCGATAAATAGAATAAACCGATGAAAAATTCAAATCATTCGGTTCTTTTTATCTTTATCATATTACAACATAAAGACAAAACGATGGAGCGTTTTCATTGCTTTGCAGCTTTATAAAATCAGATAAAATTTTAAAAAAAGTTAGTTGACTTTAACTTTCCAATGTATATAATATTTGTCGGTTAGCATAGGCTAACTATCAGGAGGACATATGCCATTATTAATCGCACCAAAAGGGCTTAGCCTCAAAGTTCTGAGAATCACAGCAGATGACAAAACCAGAAAGCATCTGGAGACATTAGGTCTCACGAAAGATATGCTTCTTGAGCTTCTTTCGACCGATGCAGGAGCTGCTATCATCAAGGTTCACGATTCCAGAATTTCGTTAGACCATCACACTGCTTTATCTATCATGGTCGAACCAATTGCATAACAAGGAGGATATAGAAATGACGCTTGAAGAAGTCGAAATCGGAAAGACTTGCAAAGTCATCAAAGTCAACGGCGAAGGAAGAATCCGTAGAAGACTGTTCGATATGGGTGTCACGGAAGGAACTGAAATATTCGTCAGAAAAAGAGCTCCTTTAGGTGATCCTATCGAAATCACATTAAGAGGTTATGAGCTCACTTTGAGAAAAGATGAAGCCAACCTTGTCGAAGTCGAATAATATAGAAAGGATATATTGAGATGTCAGAGAAAGATGAAAATCTGAATCAGCTGGGAAAAACCGTCAAAGACGAGTCTCAAAAATCAGAAAAGAAACTGACTTTTGCTTTAGCGGGAAACCCTAACTGCGGTAAGACAACTTTATTTAACTCACTTACCGGATCCACGGCCTATGTCGGAAACTGGCCTGGTGTTACAGTCGAGAAGAGAAGCGGTGTCTATAAGAACAAGAATGTCGGAGAGGCCGATATCGTCGACCTTCCTGGTATCTACTCCTTATCGCCGTATTCACCGGAAGAAGTCGTTTCAAGAAACTTCATTCTTGATTCCAAACCGGATTGCGTCATCAATGTCATCGATGGTACAAACTTAGAGAGAAACCTCTATATGACAACACAGATCATGGAAATGGATGTCCCTGTTGTCATCGCCATCAACATGATCGATGCCGTCAGAAAGAACGGAATGGATATCGACTGCAAGAAGCTTCAGGAAAAATTAGGTGTTCCTGTCATTGCAGTTTCCGCCTTGAAGAGAGAGAATCTCGACGACTTGATGAAAGCCGCAATTGAGGCCTCCAAGACAAAGAGAGAGGGAACTTCCATTCTCTTTGATACCGAAAACGGAGAAATCATCAAAGAAGCAAAAAGTATTTATGAAGCTTCCGGAATCGAAAATCCGCTCTTCCATGCCATCAAAGGCTTAGAGAACGATGAGATCGAAGTTTCTCTTCATAAAGAAGAAACAGAAAAAGTCAGAGTCCTTTACAAAGGAAGCGAAGACTTTGAATCGATGTCTGCAGATTTGAGATATAAATACATCACCAAAGAACTCTCCGGCTGCAAAATCGGTGTTGAAAAAGAAGTGAAGACTGCTGAAAAGGAAAAATTATCCATCTCCGATAAGATCGATAAAGTACTGACCAACAAATGGGCCGGTATTCCGATATTCATCCTCATCCTCTTCATCATCTTCGAACTCACCTTCTCCGAAGACTTGTTCTTCCTTAACGCAGCAGGTGTCTTCGGCGATAGCGGATTTAACTCCCCAATGGGTTGGATCGGTGCCGGAAGCGGTATTGAATCGCCTGGATTCATTCTTGCCAACTTCACCAATTGGTGCACAGGTTGGATTAGCACGTTCTTCTCTGATATCGTGTTGAAAAACGCATCTACCTGGGTGACCGGCATGATCTGCGATGGTATCTTAGGCGGCATCTTCGCTGTCATCGGTTTCTTGCCTCAGATTCTCCTTCTGTTCTTCTTCTTCTCATTGATGGAAGACAGCGGCTATATGGCCCGTGTCGCCTTCATCCTTGATCGTCTGTTTAGAAAATTCGGTCTTTCCGGAAGAGCATTCCTCCCGATGATCATGGGATTCGGATGCGGCGTTCCGGCTATGATGAATACCCGTACCTTGACAACAGACAAGGAAAGAACACAGACCATCCGTGTCATTCCTTTCTTCACCTGCTCTGCCAAGCTTCCTATCATCACTGCTATCGCTGGCGTTCTTCTTTCTTCTTTTGGTATCAAAGGTGCCAGCTATATCACATTCAGCGTCTATGTCGCCGGTATGGCTATTGCTATCATCTCCGTTCTCATCATGCACTCCACAACACAGAGAGAAAAGATTCCTCCGTTCATCATGGAGCTTCCTGCCTATCATCTCCCTCAGCCCCGCGCTCTTTCCATCCACATCTGGGACAAGGCAAAACACTTTGTCAAGAAGACTTTCACCATCATCCTTTCCTCTACCATCTTAGTCTGGCTGTTCTCCAGAATCAGCTGGGATTGGCATTATCTTGGACAGGAAGGCATTCTCTTCTCCTACAATGATAACGGCAGCCTCTGGGCAATGGTCGAAGGATTACAGGATGCCATCACAAATGGCGATCTCGACAATACTGTCAAGACCGCTATCGACAACCTTATCGCCTCTGGAAAGATGAGCGAAGATATGTCTCTTGTCGATTACAGCGCCGTCATGAACGATTCCGTCTTAAAGGATGTCATCGCCGATTACTTTGCCACAACTGAAGTCATTCCGAATATGAATCAGTCTATCTTAGGCTCCTTAGGTTCCTTCTTCGCTCCGTTATTCACTCCGATGGGCTGGGGTGTTGCCTGTGCTTATGCACCGCACCTTGTCAGCGCCAACAGCGGATCCTGGGCCTTCTCCGTCTCTGCACTCACCGGTCTTGTCGCTAAGGAAAACGCAATCGGTACCTTCGGTACACTTGCTTCTTCCTTCAACGGATTAGGACTTCCTGAAGGTGTCTTAGGTGCTATCGATACTGAAGCTGATGCCGGTATCGGTGCTGTCACCGCCATTGTCAAAGCTACCTTCCAGACCAACGCCGATGGTTCCTTAGTCGATGAAGTCAAGACTTCCGCTTCCCTTATCTCCTTCGTCATGTTCAATGTCACTACCATCCCTTGCTTCGCTTCTGTCGCTACTGCAAAATCCGAATTAATGAATCGCAAAGCCTTCTTAGGCACTATCGCCTTCTGGCTTGGTGGTTCTTATATTGTCGGCTGCCTCACCTATATGGTCATCGCCTATTGGTGGACATCCTTCATCGTTGTCGCTCTTCTTGCTGCTCTCTTTGTCGGACTTCATTTCTACAATAAGAAAATGACTGCAAAGGAGGCTTTGGCTGCCTAATATGGTCATGCTTGCTAATATTACCGATATTGTTGCTATCACTGTCGTCATTCTCATCTGTGTCGCTCTCATCGCCTTCTTTGCCATCAAAAAGGCAAGAGGCGAAAAGATCGAAGACTGTGATTGCAAAGGTAAAGGCAAAGAGATGAAAGCCTATTACATGGCTGTCAAGAAAAAAGAAGAGAAACGAAAGAAGAAAGAAGAGAAGAAAAACTGTTGCTGCTGCAACACTGATTCTTCAGCTTCAAAAAAAGATTAAGGCGAAAATGATTCTATAAGAGTCATTCGCATACCTCCAATCGAAATCCCGGGGATGACAGAACCCCGGGATTTTATTTTGTGCAGTTATAAACAATCTATTATTGCAAAGTAAGGTTTTAAATATTCTTAAGCAGCTTGCTATAATAAAAAAATGCAGTCGGTATTGTGTACCGAGAAAGCGAATCAATAGGTACAGATTCCCCTTTCGGTTTCTCTCTTAGAACAACCAGATAACCAGTCATGTTCCAGATGCGATGCGTAAAGACAAAACGTTGGTCTTCTAGTTTCTTTATCTCCTGATAGATATATCCGTTCTTCTCGCAATAGGATTTCATCTCCTCTAAGCCGAGCTTCTCATCTATTGTCGTAAACTCATATAATGAAGCCAATAAGCCTGTTTCTTTCCTTTTATGTATCAGAACCTCGTTCTGATACATAAAGAGAACGATCGTCTTATCTTCCTCTTTGACCTTCGTTTTCTTTGTGACGACAGGAAAATCAAGTTCTCTGTTGTTCTTATGGGCAAGACAGATAGAAGCAAACGGGCATTTCTCACATAACGGCTTTCCGTTAGGAAGACAGACCATCTCACCTAAATCCATCAGAGCCTGAAGGTAATCGCCTGGCCTAGATGGTATATTGTCCAAGAAATAGGCTTCTGCTTTTTCTTTTGTTTTCTTGTCCTTGATATCGTCATAAGACATCGTAAGACGTGAAAAGCTTGTATAATCCCCGATACCAGGTAGTTTCAATAAGTCAGATAGCTTATCAGGAACAGAAGAAGAATACACCTCTTTCATCTGTTCACAGGCTTTTTTGATATTCCTGATTCTTGAATAATATCCTAATCCTTGCCATAGAAGCTGAAGATCTTCAATATCTGCAGCTGCTACACTATCGACATCAGGATATTTTGAAATAAAGCGTAGATAGTAATCTTTTACTGTGTCCACTCTTGTCTGCTGCAGCATAATCTCACTGATATAGACATGATAAGGTGTAGGATCTTCACGCCATGGCAGTATACGTCTATGGTTTTTATAAAACGATAAAAGGGAATCAATATATTCTTTTTCCATGATTTGATTGTAGCAGTCTTTTGACTGCCTTTCATCAGATATGCTTAGAAATAATACAACTTCAATGTTATATCAAGATTTTCTTGCAATAGAAAACTCCTGATTGGAGCAAACCAATCAGGAGTTATTATCAGCAACTAAAGATTAATACTTGTAACCTTCTTCTCTGATCTTAGCCTGTGCAGCAGCAAGTCTGGCACCAGGGACACGGAACGGAGAGCAGGAGACATAGTCAACCTTGCAAGCCTGGAAGATAGCGATGGATTCCGGATCGCCACCAGCCTCACCGCAAATACCGCAGTGGAGTTCAGGGTTGGCAGCCTTACCTTCGCTGACAGAGAGAGCAATCAATCTCTTGACGGCTTCAGAGTCGATGGTCTTGAAAGGATCAAAGTCGATAAGGTTGTTGTTGAGGTATTCGTTGATGAATGCAGAATAGTCGTTTCTGGAGAAACCATATGTGAACTGAGTAAGGTCGTTTGTACCATAGGAGAAGTAAGCGGCATCTTTTCCGAGTTCACCTGCAGTGAGAGCAGATCTAGGAGTTTCGATCATTGTACCAACGATGTACTTCATCTTCTTGTCATAAGCGGATTCAGCGATGAGCTTATCGGCAACTTCGCTGACCAACTTCTTGACGAAGACGAATTCCTTGTCGGCGATAACCTGAGGAACCATTAAGGAAGCAGTGATCTTAACCTTCTTGCCAGCCTTCTTGGAGAGGTCTTCTTCGGCTCTTAAAGCAGCCTTGATGACAGCTTCAGCCTGCATTCTACCGATTTCAGGATAGACGACGTCCAAACGGCATCCACGGAGACCCATCATCGGGTTAGTCATATGGAGCTGGTTGATTCTGGCCTTGACGGTTTCGATAGTCTTTCCGGACTTCTTGGCAAGATCAGCAATATCTTCTTCCTTGATAGGGAGGTATTCATCAAGCGGCGGATCGAGTAATCTGACGTTGATGTTGACACCGCCTAAAGCGATGTACATGTTGTAGAAGTCTTCTTCCTGGAACTTTTCGAGCTTTTCAAGATACTTGACTCTCTCTTCGGTTGTATCAGAAAGAATCATCTGCTGCATGATGAAGAGTCTGTCCTTACCACGGAACATATGTTCAGTTCTGCAAAGACCGATGCCTCTTGCGCCGAAGCGGACAGCATTGTGAGCTTCTTCCGGAGTATCGGCATTGGCGAAGACCTTGATATCAGCATACTTGTCTGCCCACTTGAGGACCTGGACGAAGTTAGCAATGTCTCCGCCGTCTGTGGTTTCGACAGCACCATCATAGATAGAACCGGTGGAACCGTTGATGGAGATGATATCTCCTTCCTTATAAGTATGTCCGCCTAAGCTCATGGTCTTGTTTTCT
>CAKUXT010000065.1 GCA_934700375.1 uncultured Bacilli bacterium
CGCCGATGGATGGATTCCCTGGAATCCATCCATCATTGCTATTGCTCCTTGGTCCAGTGAGAGGGGTGCACTACAATCATCATTCTGACATGCAGTGTATAAGCTTAATTTATGTTTGAACTGAAGATATTATCGATTACCAACTCTATCTTTATTCTTCAACTTGGCTATTTTTAATCTGCTTGATGTGTTCTGTGAGACCGATGATATCTTCGATATCCATCTGTCTTGCACGAAGAGCAAGACGAGGATTATTTTCTTCCTTCAGGACAGATAATGTAGAGGCGAATTTCGGAGACTGTTTCAGACAGTTGGAAATCGTCTTGTTGGGATCTTTGAATATCGCTTTGAAGATCGGATAAAGAGCAAAGTCGACATCTCTTTTTTTATCGATTCTGATAAAAGCAGAATCGACTTTCGGAGCAGGATTGAAGCAGGAAGAATCGACATTGGTAAGAAGCGTGACTTCGCCTCTTGCCTTTAAGAAGGCACCTAAAGGACAGTTCTCTTTCTTTCCTTTGACATACATCAGTTTATCAGCGACTTCTTTTTGAACCATTGCGCCTGCAAGTACAAAGTCTTTTTCCAGCATGTATTCGAATAATTCGCTTGTGATATTGTAAGGAAGATTTCCGATGAAGACTCTGTCTTCTTTTCTGCTGTATTCATCTGGATTGAATCTTAAAAAGTCAGACTGGATGATTGTGACATTGTCACTATCATGGAAGATATCATTTAAGATAGCGACCATGTCTCTATCAGCATCGACAGCGACAAGTTTCTTTGCTTTCTTGCTTAACGGAAGCGTCAATGAGGCAAGACCGGGACCGATTTCGATGATGGTCTCATACTTATCGATGTCCATTCCGTTTACGATTCTTTTGATGATGCCGTCATTGATCAGGAAGTTCTGACCAAAAGATTTCTTGGCTACCAATCCGTTCTCTTTTAAGAGATTATTAATTCTCTCCAGTTCCGTCATTCTCTAAGTCCTCCAGAATATCGTTCTTTCCTTTTGAAAGCATCAAAAGGGCTTCTTCTACATTTTTGCCGGAAGTATAAGGAATATGATATTTGTTTACCAATATCATTCTCTTCTTTTTTCCGTTCGGGCCGATCAGACCTAAATCCAGCATGTCTTCCTCTTCTAAAGATAGGTTCTCATCAACATACAGGTCATGACGGATAAAGGGGCGGAGATAGTTCTTCAGCGTCTCCATATCCGTTTCAGCAACACCGACTTTGTTCTTTTTGATAGCCTTTGATTTATCGATATGGATCGTAAGACAGGGACCTACCTGTTTTACGATCTGGTTCTCGATGTTTCTTCCAGGACCATCCGGATCAAGAAGTAGGACAAGCTCTCTGACTTTGCTGACCTCTTTGATGAATTCCATCACTTCTCTTCTGATGAATTTGCCGCCTGTCTTGATGACAAAAAGACAACCGAGCTTTTTCAGTCTGTCTTCGTCCATCATTCCTTCTACGACATAGGCGTATCTTTTGTTGCTGTCTCTTCCGTTTTCTCTTGTCTCAATTTCAGTTTCAGTCAATTCCATAAAATCTTTTTCCGTTTCTATATAGTATTTCTGCCATCTCTTCCTTGTCGATACCCTTCAAAGATGCGATCTTTTCAATGATGAGAGGAAGGAAAGAGGGCTCGTTCATCTCTCCTCTATGTGGAACAGGAGCCAGATAAGGGCAATCTGTTTCACTGAGGAAGATGTTTTCATCTTCCTTGATGATGATATTCACTAATGTCTTTGCGTTCTTGAACGTGGAGACACCGCCGATACCGATATGGACTTCAATGGGAAGCTTCAGATATTCTTCCAATACTTCATAGCTTCCGCTATAGCAGTGAAGATCGATCTTCGGAGGCAGTTCCTTCTTGATGATATTCAATGTATCGAAGTCAGCATCTCTTGTATGGATGACAATCGGTAAAGAGAGTTCCTTGGCAAGATGAATCTGTTCGATGAATCTCTTCTTCTGAAGTTCTTTTGTCTCTTCGCTTTTATCGTAGTGGTAATCCAATCCGATTTCACCGATCGCGTAAATGTTATTTCTGTTCTCTCTGATGATTTGATAGGCAGCGCTAAAATATTCATCATTCTCTTTTGCAAATTCTGGATGAATTCCTAATACAGCTTTACAACAGGAATATTCTTTTGACAGAGAAAGAATGCGTTCTAAAGAAGGGAGGGAATCTCCGTTGTTAAAAAGATATTCGACTCCGTTTTCTTTTGCACGTGAAATGACTTCATCACGAATAGGATAGATTTGATCTGCGTTGATATGGCAGTGTGTATCAATGATTCTCATAGTTATTTACCGAGGCAGAACTTGCTGAACAAGGTCTGATAGATGTCTTCCATCGTCTGTGTCTCATGCTTTCCCATCATATCATTGATCAGGGAGATGATGACTCTCATGGTATCAGAAGCAATATCGACCTGCATTGTATTGATGATTGCATCTCTTGCACGGATTGCCTGCTCCATGATCTTTGTCAGATAATCCTCTTCTCTCTGTCCTAAGAATGCACTCTCTTCTTTCTTGTTGAGATCAAGAAGAGAGAAAATCTGTTCAATCAGGGGATTGATATCATCAGAAAGAGAACAGATAGAGATATCAGCATCATCATTCTGATTTCCTAAATCTTTCTTGGTTGCGATTTTAATGACTTTCTTGTCTTTAAGAAGAGACTGAATTTTGATATCCTGATCGATTTCTTTAAAACCGGTATCACTGCAAAGAAGGATAAGATCGCTGTTTTCCATTGTCTTATAGGAACGCTGAATTCCTAAGTTTTCGACGAAGTCACTTGTCTCTCTAAGACCAGCTGTATCTTTAAAGCGGAACAAGATTCCGTTGATTTCCTTTTCTCCTTCGACAACATCTCTTGTTGTACCAGGAATTGGTGAAACAATCGCTTTGTCCTCTCCTAAGATTGCATTGAGAAGCGTTGATTTTCCGACATTTGGTTCTCCTGCGATGCAGATCTGGAATCCCTGATATTCTTTGTTTGCTTTCTTTGTCTTTTTCAAAATATCTGAAATATCAGCAATATCCTTGTTCAGCTTCTTTGCAATTGAAATGAGGACTTCATCGTAATCATCGTTCTCTGTTTCGCTGTACTGGTTTTCGACAAAATATTCAAGCTGAGCCAGGTATCCTAAGAAGGTATTTTTGATTCCTTCTACAATCTTGGTGTTGTTTCCGCTGAGTGTCTTTGTTGCAATCTCTTTTGCTCTTTTGCTGGTGCTGTTGATGAGATCGTTGATTCCTTCTGCCTTGAGAAGATCCATTTTTCCGTTGTAATAGGCCTGAGCTGAGAATTCTCCTTTTTCCGCTCTTCTTGCTCCATAGTGAATAAGGGTTTCCATCAGTTCATCGACGACAAACATGGAACCATGCGTGGAGAAATCGACGGAATCAAAACCGGTATAGGACTTTGGTCCTTTATAGAAGGTAATGACACATTCATCGATTGGATTGTCAGTAATGTTCTTATCCTTATAGACCTTTACAAAATAGGCATGATTAGGAAGAAGCTCACTGACATCCTTTCTGATGATATGAGAAAGAATGTCCAGAGTCTTGTCTCCGGATAGACGTACTGTCGCTAACGCGCTCTTATAGGGTGCTGTTGATAAAGCACAAATGGTATCAAAGATTAACATGTGAAAATTATAGCACGAAAGAGCGCTTATCTATCGATAGGCAGTGAAATATCTTCTTGATCGATATCTGTCTTTCGTATGATGAGTGAAAAAGAAATCGGTCATCCGAAGATGACCGATCAATGATGCTTGTTAAGCTAAGTCTGTGAAGGTAACAGAATAGGAGAACGGATTCTTATTGTTGAATGCCTTCTTGTTGAACTGTGTGAGATAGTCGTTTAGTGTGAAGGTATCATTCTTCTTGAACAGCGCGGAATTAGAGGCGGGATTGCTCTTTGAAATCAGCTTTCCGTCTTTGGAGATGAGACGAATCTCATCGAATGCATTGCACTCTTCAGGAAGTCCGTATCTTATTTCGGAACGGCTTCCCTCTTCGGAGTTGCTGATGACCTTGGCGATGAGATCTTCATTTCCTTCTTCAAAAGGAGAGGAAGGATCTTCATAAAGGGAGAAGGCAAAGTCGTTATCTTCCTTGACTGTTACTTTTGCCATTCTGTTATCGACATGATAGACTCTTGCACCGCTTCCCTCAATATGTTTGACCTTGTAGCAGTCATAATCATACTGGTTCATGTTCTTGTCGGTATAGTAATCGACAACAACATATTCGTCCATGGTATTGAAGACGATTTTTCCATCTTTGTTCTTCTTCAATGTCTTATTGTCATCCGGGATGACAATAACTGCATTTTTCTTCTGTGAAGATGGGATGGTAATCGTGCAATCGCCATAGACAACATAAGGAGTAATCCAGTTGAGATAGAGCTTGGAGAACGGATTCTGATCACCGACATTGTTATCCATCATGTCAGCATTGCCGACAGGTGCATAGTCGTTGGAAGTGCCACTGCTGTTATAGGAGTAGTAATCTTTCAGACCGAGCATATGTCCGGTTTCATGGATCAGAACATGGGCGTCGCATTCTCTGTTTAAGAACGGGCCATAGGAAGACTGGGCGTAATAGGCGTCATTGATGAAGTCGATGCTTGCCCAGCCGAAGCAGTTGGCAATCGGCTTCTCTTTTGTTTCATTGACGGAATTTGTAGAAGAGGTGAAGGCCCAGGTGATATTGTTGCTGGCTGCTGCTTTGTGAAGATAGACAAACCAGATGCCATCGACATATCCGTCGCTGTCGCTGTCGTAGTCATTTAAGTCGAGATGATATTCTTTCTCGGCCCAGTTCAGTGCGAGCTGAGGAAGCTCGAAGACACTGTCTTCTGTATAGCCTGCAAACTTGTTGTATTTGGAATCGATGCTGCTTGGAGAGAAGAATCCGGTTGTTCCGCCAGTGAAATCGAGCTGACCGAAAGAGGATTTGTAATAGTAGGAATGAACAGATTCGAAGTAGAGGTTGGAAGACTTTCCGAAGAAGGCTTTGTTGATGAGGTTCCAGTTATCTGCAGTTGCCAGTTTCTCGTCGCCAGGCGTGATGACAGGGATGACAAGGAGAGGAACTTTTCCGGTGGACGGCGTGAACTTCCAATTAGTGAAGTTCTTTTTGGAGAAGTCTTCGATGTTGTATTCGTTGACGACTTCATCGGGGGAATAGTATCCTTTTCCTTCTGTCTTTTCTTTGGCAGTGTTCTTGATCGTCACTGTCATATCAGTATCATCTTCATCCCAGGTGATGGTGTTATCGACATACTGCTTCGGTGTTGTGAGCGTGTTTTCAGGAATGCAGGTGACAGAATAGTAAGTCTTCAGCTCTTTTTTGTCCCAACCGGTGTAAAGAAGATAGACGTTATAGACACCACATCCTTCAAAACGATAGGAATCAGTCACGACAGTATCATCGATCATGATTGTGTAGTCTTCAACGACAGCGGTATAGTTTCTTGTATACTTTCCGCTTGTCTTTGTCTTCAGTGTGACTTCAAGACCAGTGGGATCGAACTTGTCTCCGGCAAGATAAGAGGTCTTATCAGCGGCTTTGGTGATGACGATAGACTGGGTGAGCGCTCTTGCTGGGTTGACCTGAAGGGTAAAGGAGGAAGAAACCCATCCTTCTTTGACGACATTGATCTTCAAATCACCGACCTGCATGATGTGGTCAGCTTCTTTGACTTCCTCTTTGTTGTAATCATAGATGAGTGTGAAGTCTGTGATCTCTTCTTCGCTTATCAGTTCCTGATTGTTGGAATAGGTGGACTGATAAACGCTGAGCCCTTCAAAAGAAACCGGTTCATATTGATAGTAATCTGTTTTCTTCGGTTCTGATTTGATAATGAGCTTCTTGTTCTGATTGATTGTTTCTTTTATTTCGGTATCAGTGCTTGGCTTGCTTTCGCTGTTTTGATCTTTTTTGCAGGAAGGAAGAGATAGAGCGATGACTGCAAAGAGAGATATCCATAACTTTTTCGTATTTTTCATACTGTTTCCGCCTTATTTATAAATAACGTCAATCATTATATATCAATAAAGAAGAAATATTAAAATAAGCTTGAAACTTTCTTGTGGCCTATATGCCATAATGTTAGATAAGTGTCTTAGATTTTGTTATCATATTCTTCAAGGAGAAACAGAATTTATGAAAGCATTGATTACAGGCGGAACAAGCGGTATCGGTTTATGTATCGCCGATGAATTATTAAAGAGAGGATATGAAGTCAAAGTCGTATCCAGAAAAGAAGGAGACCTCCCTTCTTTAAGAAAGAAATATCCTAATGGAAAGATCGATTTTGCCTCTTATGATTTAGTGAAAGAGGAAGAATGCTATCGTCTTTTGGATGATACAAAAGAAGAGGATTATGACCTCTTTGTCAACAATGCCGGATATGGCGATATCGGAAGAATCACAGAGACAAGCTTAGAGAAAGAAGTCAATATGCTCAAGCTCAATGACATCGCTACCTTGATCCTTGTCAAATCCTATCTCCTTCGCTTCATCGAAAAAGGAAAGGGAAGAGTTCTGACTGTCGCTTCTGCTGCCGCTTTCGGTGTAGCACCTTATATGAATGTCTATTATGCCAGCAAAGCCTTTGTCTATTCTCTTGCCCATGGCTATTACAGAGAACTGAAGGATATGAAATCCAAAGTCACCATCTCTGTTCTTTGCCCTGGCCCTGTCAAGACAAGATTCGAAGAGGTTGCCAACGCAAAGTTCAACATCTCTTCTTTGCAGGCTGACAAGGTTGCTGCCTATGCCGTCAAGAAGACGTTGAAAGGTAAGCTTGAGATCGTACCTGGATTCAAGATCAAATGCGGACATGTTTTCGCTCACTTTGTTCCGAAGAAATTCATCAGCAAAGTTTTAAGAAAACAGTCTGAGATGAAATAAAGATATTGTTGATTTATGCCTGTGTCTTATTTGACATGGGTTTTTCTATTGTCGAAAAAATGAATGAAGGATTAGAGCGATTTATATTGCGCAAATATTGACATTACTTAGTTTTGCGCAATAAGAGTTTATGAATGAAAGCTGGATTGATATATCTTACGCTTGAAAATTTGTTTATTTGTTTGCCTTTTCTTGACTGAATGCGGTAGGTTTGCCGAAAATCGCAGTTTTTAAAATAGCTAAAATGCCGAAAATCGCAAATTGTTGATTTTATTTTTATGGATTGCCTTTCATCTTAATTTTTGAAACAAAAAAATGCACTGCATAAAAATTTTACAAAATCTGCCTAAAAGTTGACTGATAAACGCTGTTTTGGTAAAATTTTTATGCGGATACAATAAAGGAACTATTGGCATATGGAAATTAAGAGAGATTATTATTTAAATCGACTTATCAGAAGCATGCATAATGGAATGGTCAAGGTGATTACTGGATTAAGGCGTTGTGGAAAATCGTTTTTATTGGATCCGTTATTTAAAGACTACCTTTTATCTACTGGCGTTTCTCATGATAAAATCATCAAAATAGATCTTTCTGATATCTCTAACCAAGATTTGACAAATCCTTTGTTGCTGAACGATTTCATTCTGAAGAAAATCAATAAGACTGATGAGTTCTATCTTTTCATTGACGAGATACAGCTTTGCAAAAGCATCGACAATCCGGCATTCAGAAATGTTCATACTACGGATGGAGAAGTGCCTCAAATTACCTTTTATCAGATTTTGAATGGGCTTCTTTCTAATTATAAGAATGTTGATGTTTATGTGACGGGAAGCAATTCGAAAATGTTGTCTTCTGATATTCTTACGGATTTTAGAGGAAGAGGATGGCAAATAAGATTGCTTCCTCTTTCTTTTGAAGAATATTATCGGGCAAAAGAAGATAAGATGGATAAAAGAGCTGCTTTTGAAGAATATCTTACTTTTGGTGGCATGCCGGGTATGATGCCTTTTGGAAATCCACAGGATAAAATCAATTATCTCAATGATTTATTTGAAGAGACTTATTTCAAAGATATCTTTGAACACGCAAAAAACGATGAACATATTGTTGCAAAAGAACTTTTGAAAGTATTGGCTTCTTCTTCCGGCTCTTTGATTTCGATTAATAAACTGACTGAAATTTTCAAACAAAAAGAGGACAAATCGATTTCCCTTCGTACAGTCAATAAGTGTTTATCTGTTTTAATCGATTCCTTCTTGATTCAAGAAGCAGGACGCTTTGATATAAGAGGAAACAAATTGATTGCCAGCAATAAAAAATATTATTTTGCGGACTGTGGGCTTAGAAATGCTTTGCTGTCTTTTTCACAGAATGATAGAGGGCATTTAATGGAAGCGGTCATTTATAATGACTTGATAAGGCGAGGCTATCATGTCAATGTAGGTGTTGTTCCTGTAACAGAGAAAAACGAAGAAGGAAATAGAACAACAAAGCAATATGAAGTGGATTTCATTGCGACGAAGGGAGATAAGAAAATCTATATTCAGTCCGCTTATAACATTTATGATGAAGAAAAGCTGAAGCAAGAAACGAATTCTTTTTTGAAAATCAAAGATTCTTTTAAGAAAATCATGGTTGAAGGAGATCTTTATCTTCCATATACGGATAAATATGGCATTGAACATATTGGTGTCATTGATTTTCTGCTGAATGAGAAAATCGGATAAGCGATACATCTCTTTTTGTCTTTTGTCTCTTTTTGTGTCTGTTTTTCAAATTTTTCCTTCGTTCTTCTTTTTAAAATATATACTATTTAGTATATAATTTTAGATAGAAAGTCGAAGGTGATAATTATGGATAAAAACAAAGCATATCAACTTTGGGAAGAAAGATTCCCTAATCGTGACTATGTCTACGATTATGCGGCACAGAAGATCGTCAAAGAAGACTTCGAAAACGAAGCTTCTTCCTATTCGTGGACGATCGATTTCATCAAACCGTTATCCAGCGGAGGATTCAATCAGGAATCCAACTATCTGATCTGTTCCATTTTGACAAAGATGCTCAGACAGAACAAACTGTCTTTCCGTATCGGAAATGCGGTATTTGAAGTGCGAAAAGGAAAAAGATACGGAACCTTTTCTCTCTTTGATGTAACGGACAGAAATCATCCTTTTGATGTATCTACTGTGACAGAAGAAATGCTGGAAGAGGGTTATCATCTTAAAAGACAGAAAGAATTATATGGAAGAGAAAAACAGAATAGCTTCGTTCTTCCCGATTTAGGCAATATCAGAAACAATATCGTCAAAGAGAATGCTCCTGATATTCAGATGGAATATGAAGAGAAGAAAGAAGAACCTGTCACTGAATCTTCTCTTCCTGCTGAAGAAACTGCAGTTGAAGAGAAAACAGTTGAACCGGTTGTCGAAGAAGAACCTACAGTCGAAGAACCAGCTGTTGAAGAAGAACACGTCGTTGAAAATGATGACGTTGTTTTGTCTGAAACCGAAGCAACACCTTCTGAAACAACGGAGTCTACTTTGGTTGCTGAAGAGGAACAGGATGTTCCTGCTTTAGAAGAAGAACCTACTGTCGAAGAACCCGTCACCGAAAATGATGACGTTGTTTTGTCTGAAACCGAAGAGACACCTTCTGAAACAACGGAGTCTACCTTGGTTGCTGAAGAAGAACCGCATGAAGATGAGGTCAAAGTCGTTCCTCTAGCAGATGAGGAAGAGAATGTTGTTGATGAAAGAGATGTTCTTTTCTCTACCATGAAGAAAGAAGCAGAAGAAGCTGACGAGCTTCGTTCTCTCTATCATCAAGATATCGCTGAAAAGGAAAAGGACAGACAGACGATCAATACCTTGTCTTCTTCCTGTCTCCTTCTGAAAGAGAATCTTGTCAGATTGAATGATAGACTTTTAGAAGAAAAGAAGAAGCTTGATGAATATAAAGC
>CAKUXT010000066.1 GCA_934700375.1 uncultured Bacilli bacterium
TTCTTTCTGCGGTCTAGAAACAGCGGTTTCTGATTATGAACAGTCAATCTCAAAGCAGGATTAGTCAGATGACTGCATTTTTCAATTGACTCAATCTCTTTCCATGATACTTTTCTTACAACTTTACGAAAGAAGTAAATGAAGATACCACTATCATCAATCGTAACAGTCTGAAACAACCAATAGAAGCCGATGAAAATATAAAGGAGGATGATGACACCAACACCAAACATAATCCATAAGAAGATATAGAAGATAGGAAACACAAATATCACTCCCATGAACAATACCAGGTCAAGTATCAATACGGAAACAAACGTTGAGACCAATTCAATATAGTTCTTTAAGAATACGTATCTCATATCATCCCTCCTTCCAATTTTTTGAATGAAATTATAGCGAAGTCATAGAAATATGAAAAGAGTTTTTAAGGACAGATACAAAAAACCAGATCAGTCAATCAGACCGACAGGAAGAGAATAGACATTCTCATTGATTGGTCTGATTTTATCAGTCGTATCAATGACGAATCCTTTCTGAATCGGATAATTGTATTTTTTCAGAACATTGAAGTTCTTATCAGGTTTAGAAGGATTGATTCCCTTTTTGATTTGTATCGGTGTTATCTCTTGGTTTTTCCAATAGATGAGATCGACTTCTTTTTGGTCGATATCACGATAATAGAAGAGCGTATCTTTTGGATTCGAGCCATCAAAAAGAAAACTTTTCCAAATTTCAGAAATGACAAAGGTCTCATAGAACGCACCATCCATTGCACATTTCATCAGCATGTCACTATTCGGCCAGCCGCAAAGATATGCGCATAATCCAGTATCTGCAAAATAAACCTTCGGTGTCTTGATGATACGATTGGATTGATTCTTCAAAAACGGCTGCAAAAAGAAGATGATTCCAGAGCATTCCAAAATAGAGAGCCAGCGTTTGACAGTCTTTACATCAATGCCGACTGCAGAAGAGAGTTCATCATATTTGATTTCCTGTGCTGTTCTTAAAGCCAGATAAGATAAGAATGTTCTGAATGTTGTTTCGCTTCCGTTTGCAATCAATAATCTCACATCCTTTTCCAAATAGGTGGCGATATAAGATTTGAAATAGTCTTCTCTTTTTACTCTTTTTGTTACAACATCAGGCATACCGCCTTGAAAAATCTCATCAAAAATCTGATTCTTTGTATAGACGATATCCTTGTTTTCCTTTTCTTTCTTCAACAGCAGATCCAAATCAGGAACAAAGACTTCTCCATCTCTATGGTTCTTTTCGGCAAGAGAAAAAGAATTCAGTTCCATAATACCGACTCTGCCTGCCAAAGACTCTGAAATTCCTTTTTGAAGTTCGAACTGATTCGAACCAGTCAATAAATACATCAGTTCATATGGTTTGTCCTCTTTCATCCATATAAACTTCTGCTTATCAATCCGAAGCTTGATTTCAGAGAGAAGCGAAGGTGCTTTCTGTATTTCATCAATAATGACAGGAAAAGGATGACTGTCCAAAAAAAGCTTCGGATTGCTCAAAGCAAGCGAAAGCTCATCCATGTCATCCAGTGTCACAAACTCATACTGAGAAGAGAAGAGAGTCTGAACCAATGTGGACTTGCCGCATTGTCTTGGACCATAGACAACAACGCATGGAAATTCTTTCGCTAATCTTTTCAATGTCTGTTCTGCAGTTCTTTGATAATACATAAAACCTCCGATGAAAATGGGAGTCCACTCCCTGTTTCATCGCTATTATAACACAGCTAAGCTGATTGTCAGTGCTTTTTCGATGAAAATGGGAGTCTATTCCCTGTTTCATCGCTAATTTATATGATGTTCTAAGAAACGATATTCACCGATGTCAGCCAAAAAATTCAAATAAGTGATAATATTTTGATGATTTGATTGAAATATTATCACTTATTTAATAAAATAGAAAAAAGAGGAACAAAAATGAATAACGAAACATTGCTTTATCCACGAAAAATCTACCTTGATAAAATCAGACCATTCCGCGATGATTGTGGAATGATTAAAGTTCTTGTAGGAGTAAGACGCTGCGGTAAATCCTCTATCATGGAATTGATCAGAAGACAATTAAAAGAGGAAGGTGTCCCTGAAGAAAATCTGATTTTCCTGAACCTTGATGCAAAAGAGAATCTATCTATCACAACAAAGAGTCGTTTAATAAGAAAAATCGATTCTCTTTCCAATAAAGCAAAAGACGGAAACAAATATTTATTCATCGATGAAATTCAGAATGTCAAAGACTTTGAGAAAGTCATCAACGCCTATCGCGAAGAAGGGAATTATTCTATATTTATTACCGGAAGCAATGGTTATCTCTTATCAGGAAATCTTGCTACAAAGCTGACTGGACGATATATCGAATTCTATATTGGTTCTTTGCTTTTCTCCGAATATCTTGAAATGAAGAAATTTCTGAAAAAGGAAACAAACCCAAATGATGACATCGAATTTATCAATTATATATTTGATGGCGGTTTCCCTAAAGCAATCGAATACGAAACAGAAGAAGCAAAAAGACAATATGTGAAAAGCATCATCCTTGAGATTTATGAAAAAGATATCAAAACCAACAAGAGCATCCGTGATTTTGCTCTTTTCGAACAGATCCAGCAATATATCATCAACAATTTCGGTGCTACTTTCTCTTGTAAAACATTAACAGAGAAAATCAATCAGTCAACAGGCATCACCCATAGTCTGAAAACCATATATAACTACATTTCCATCTTAGAAAATGCAAAAATCATAAGCAGATGCAAAAGGTTTGATTTAAAGAGCAAAAAATCTCTTTCTGGAGAAGAAAAATATTATCTGTCCGATCTCAGCTTCTATTTTTCCACAAACACCGATAAACGAATCAATTATGGTCCTGTTCTCGAAAACATCCTATACAATTATCTAAAGGCACATGATTATGATGTTTCAATTGGAAAAATAGGAAAGCTGGAAGTAGATTTCATTCTAAACAAAGGAAGAAACGAATACTCTTATGTGCAAGTGGCAAAAACAATAGACAATGGTATTTATGATGCAAACGGAATCCCTGTGACTGAAGAAAGAGAATATCGCCCTCTGGAAACAATAAAAGACAATTATCCAAAGTATGTCCTCACTTTAGACAGACTCCTTCAGCATAGAAACGGAATCATAAACGAAAACCTCATCGATTTCATGAAAGCTGACAAAAGTTTCTGATTGTTTTTAAGTTTCTTTTCATAAACCATAATTTTTCATAAAATCCATATCTTTACAATATATATGTTTTGTCAAGACACAAAACCGCTTTAGTTTTTGATGCATATCTATTGACTTTTCTTAGCAAAAGAACTACCAAACATCAAATAAATCACTTTTGGTCAACATTGCATATTATGTTTCCATCTCATACGATTTCCGTGTTTTGCCTTAGTGATTGATAAATCCTATTTTCTCAACCACAGCACAAATTTTAAGTTGTTTAAAATACTAAAAAACGACTAAATTCATGAAAATATTTTCATTTGCAAATCGATTGTTTTCCCTTTCTTTTCATTGCATAATAGTGAAGCTATTTTGGTGCTATTTCCTTAGTAAATAAAGGAGGAATTGTCTTGAAAGTCATCATCGCAGGAATCGAAAGACATTCCTTTGTAAACGGGCCAGGAACAAGATACGTCGTATTTTTCCAGGGGTGCACACATCACTGTGAAAAATGCCAGAATCCTGATACCTGGGATATCGAAAAAGGAAAGATCTATGATACAGACGATATCGTCAACGATATCCTCTCGACAAAATACCTGGACGGCGTCACATTCTCAGGAGGAGATCCTCTCCTTCAGGCAAAAGCCTTGTCTGAGATGTGCAAAAAGCTGAAAGAGAAAAACATCAACATCTGGTGCTATACCGGATGGACTTATGAAGCTCTTGAAAACAATGCTGTCTCGTTAGAGGCCAAAGAAGCACTCGATCATATCGATGTATTGATCGATGGTCCGTTTGTCTACTCTCTTTTATCCGACAAATGCATCTATCGCGGAAGTACAAATCAGAGAATCATCGATATCAGAAAGAGCAGAGAAGAGAAGAAAGTCGTTTTACTGGACGAGTTCGATTACGGATTGTGAAAGAAGGAGACCCAAAAATGAAAAACATCATCAAAAGAGACGGCAGTGTCGTTGCGTTTGAAGCTGACAAGATCGAAAATGCAATCGCGAAAGCGTTTGTTTCCACAAGCGAGATTCCGGCAAGAGATATCTCTGCCATGGCAAGAGCTGTTGAGCTCATTGTCGAAGCTGAACTGAATACAAAGGGCAAAGACTCTGCAACAGTCGAAGAGATTCAGGACGTCGTCGAAAAGACACTCATGAAGGTCGGCTATCAGAATACTGCAAAGGCATACATCCTTTACCGCAATCAGCATGAAAAAGTAAGACAGGCTGAAAATACCCTCATCGACTACAAGAAGTTAGTCGATGGCTATATCGGAACAGACAAGGACTGGAGAGTCAAAGAGAACTCCACAGTCACCCTTTCTGTCGGCGGCCTTATCCTTTCCAACTCCGGTGCCATCACTGCCAACTATTGGCTCAGCGAGATCTATGACAAGGAAATCTCTGACGCTCATCGTCAGTGCTTTATCCACCTTCACGATTTAAGCATGCTCACCGGTTATTGTGCCGGCTGGTCTTTAAAGCAGCTCATCAAGGAAGGCTTAGGCGGCGTTGTCGGAAGAATCACCTCCTCTCCTGCCAAGCATTTATCCACCTTATGCAACCAGATGGTCAACTTCTTAGGCATCATGCAGAACGAATGGGCAGGCGCTCAGGCTTTCTCCTCCTTCGATACTTATCTCGCCCCCTTTGTCAAAGTCGATCATCTCTCTTATAAAGAAGTCAAGCAGTGTGTTCAGTCCTTCATCTATGGTGTCAACACACCATCCCGTTGGGGAACACAGGCTCCGTTCACCAATATCACCTTGGACTGGACAGTCCCGGAAGATATGGTCAACATGCCTGCCATTGTCGGCGGCAAGGAGATGGACTTCACCTATGGCGAGTGCAAAGAAGAGATGGATATGGTCAACAAGGCCTTCATCGAAATCATGATCGAAGGCGATAGCGAAGGAAGAGGATTCCAGTATCCGATTCCTACCTACTCCATCACCAAAGACTTCGATTGGTCCGAAACTGAAAACAACAAGCTGCTCTTTGAAATGACAGCCAAATACGGAACTCCTTACTTCTCCAACTACATCAACTCCGACATGAAGCCTAGCGATGTCAGAAGCATGTGCTGCCGTCTCCGTCTTGACCTCCGTGAACTGAGAAAGAAGGGCGGCGGATACTTCGGAAGCGGTGAATCCACCGGAAGCATCGGTGTTGTCACCATCAACCTTCCTAGAATCGCCTACTTATCCAAATCCAAAGAGGACTTCTATGCCATCCTCGACCGCTATATGGATATCTCTGCCCGTTCCTTGGATATCAAGAGAAAGGTCATCACCCGTCTTCTCGATCAAGGCATGTATCCTTACACCAAGAGATATTTAGGAACATTTGCCAATCACTTTTCCACAATCGGCCTTGTCGGCATGAACGAATGTTTGGAGAATGCCAAGTGGTTCGATGGCGGAAATCTTACGACAGAAGCAGGAAATCATCTTGCAGAAGAGATTCTCAACCATATGAGAGAAAGACTCTCCGATTATCAGGAGAAGTATGGTGCGCTCTTCAACCTTGAAGCAACACCGGCAGAAAGCACAACCTATCGTTTTGCAAAGCATGATGTCGCCGAATTCAAAGACATCAAGACTGCATGCAAAAACGGCGGCTCTCCCTTCTACACCAACTCCTCTCACCTCCCTGTCAATTACACCGATGATATCTTCAAAGCCTTGGAGATGGAAGATAACTTACAGGTCTTATACACCTCCGGAACTGTCTTCCACGCCTTCTTAGGAGAAAAGCTCCCTGACTGGAGAAGCGCAGCTTCCCTAGTCAAGAAGATCGCATATAACTTCAGACTTCCTTACTTCACTCTGTCTCCTACCTATTCCGTCTGCAGCGAACACGGCTATATCCCCGGCGAACACTTCAAGTGCCCGACCTGCGGAAAAGAAGCCGAAGTCTATTCCAGAATCACCGGATACTATCGTCCTATCAAGAACTGGAACGATGGCAAAGTCTCCGAATTCAATTCCAGAAAAACCTACACTCCTTATGAGCTCAAAGGCCAGGAAACACCTGCAAATCAGATTGAATCCACAGTCAACAGAGTCAAGTGTGCAACAACACCTTGTGCCTGTTCTCACACGCATCATAAACCTATCCTCATCACGACTTCCACCTGTCCGAACTGCCGTATCGCCAAGGTCCTCCTTGACGAAAAGGGAATCGATTATGATGTCTTAGTCGCCGATAAGGATGAAAAAGGAAAAGAAATCGCAAGAAAGTTCAATATCACCCAGGCTCCGACATTGATTGTCGAAGAAAACGGCGAAGATAATCTTCTTAGCAATGTATCCGATATCCGTTCTTATTTAGAAGAACTGTAATCCTCCTATGGGAAGGCATCGAATGATGCCTTCCTTTTTTCATGTGAGCAAAAATCAACAGGAAAATACCAATGCATTTTTTGAGTGCTATAACAGTTTTTACGCTATATTTAACTAAGTAGACCATTCAATCATGAAAAAATCTAGTAAATATCATTCTTCAGTACTTCATCTAATCACAATTATGCCTAGTCTGAAAAATAATTGTGCTTTTCTCTATATTCCTTATATGCATCAAACGGCTTCATCTCAAACAAACTAAGATACTTTCTTTTTCCTTTCAGCACTTTATCCAAAATATAATTAATGATATCGGATTCTTTTTTGAATTCAGTTCTAAAAGCCCGTCTGTTTTTACACATCAATCTAAGAACGTAATGCCCATTACAATACTCGAAAATAGTATCCAGATTCTTATCGTCTTCTTCACTTGTTGATTTATCAATTAACCATCGTTTTAAAAGACTCGGTAAGTTCTTCATAAGCTTAAAGTTTGCAACAGTGATTTTGTTACGAGCTTCCGAATAAAAATCACAAAAATATTCTTTGCCATTACAATCATCATAACAGCCTTGTAAATAATCATCATAACAAAGATCTAAATAATTTTCTATAAAGTTTTCTTCTAAAAAATCCACAGACCCGTTTTCTATTTCATACTTAAAATCATCATGCGAGATTTTTTTTGAAAGAGTATCATTATAAGTATGAGATACCTTTTCCATGATTCCTTGCTTAAAAAGCACATTTAATATTCTTCCCAAGACATCTAATGCTAAGTTCTTATTAGGACAATCATCTATCAATTCAGGAAAACAGCATCGCAATATTGTCGTTTCTCTATCATGACACTTTGTGTCAGATATGTTCTGTAAACCAGAAATAAGGTGAGAGTGTCCGAAATCTTTGTCAATAATTCCATAACAATCTATTTTATTAAATCTTCCAGGATGCTTTTCATAGGTTTTAATAGTATCGGAGACGAATTCATATTTAGGGCCTTCATATTTAAGACCTGTTTGCTTTTCTTTTTTGTACATTTGGCTTTTTTCAGTTATCTCTGAAACTCGCGTACAAAAGTCGAAAAAGATACTGGCTTTTTCTATTTTCAAAGTAATTTTCTTTCCATCATATTCAAAATTTGTGGCTTCTAGCAAAGGATAAAGAAAATTTTTGTCAGAAACCCCCTCAACAAATAAGAAAGGCGTTTTTCTTTCTTGTCTAATGTCTTTATCATTAAGAAGACATAAGAAATTATAAACTTTATTTTCCATTATTCAGTTCATCCTTTACAAGAGTCGCGCCAATATAAGACTCTTCGTTACTTGAACTAATAAAGGGAGAGTGCGTCGCAATTATAACTTGAACACCCGGTTTTGATTTCATAATCCTTTCCATTAAAATAGATAATTGTTCTTGCCAGACAACATGCAATGAAATCTCCGGTTCATCAATCAAAACAATAGAGCCTCTTGTTGTCTCAAAAATCAAATAATATAAAATTGTAACGATATTCAATTCACCACTTGATAATGATTTCGCACTTAGTTTTACTGAGAAATCATTATTCAATGTTTTATTGGTTTTGAAAACAATATCATTCCCTTCAATATCAATTTTCTTTGCCGCTGGATCATTATCATAATACAATCCTTCATATAAATTTTTAAACAAAGAAAATTTATCGTAGAAATCTAACAAACGCCTAAACTGAAGGCAGAAATAATCATTAGAAATATCCGCCTGGCGAACTGTAAGCAAGGCTTCAAATATAAGTGAAATGACCTTTTCTCTTTTCTTTTCTAAAGTCAATGAATTTAGCATAGAGGAGCACTGATTGATTTTTATTAAAATATTACGACTTACATTTGACCAGTCTTTTCTTTTTGAACCCGCATGAACAATAGATGTATATTTTATAGCTTCTAATATATTGAAATTTTCGAACGATTCATCAAAAGCGTTTCTAAACCGCTTCATTTCCACGTCATTTGCATGCTTATCTAGATAATTAAAATAATCAGCCATTGAAATCTTCAACAAGCCACAATTTTCCTGATTGAAATTAGAAAAGGCAGATGGAAGAGCTGAGTAACATTTCTTTTGAAACAAATTTGAAACCAAAGGCTTATCCAATAATCGAGCAATGTGATTAAATACATCATAGTATTTTTTCGCTTGCTCTAAATTTTCTTCATCATCACTTTCTTCTGATTCGTTTTCGTTATTAGAAGCAACTGACATAAAAGCCATGGAATAATCCAGATCATAAAGCCTATTAGTTTTTACAAACAAAAACTTCGCTTGCTTATTAATATTAGGGAAAAGCTTGTCAACATTATCATAATGCCTCATCATTTCACTCATTCCCTTTTCATTATCATTTGATGAAATAACGCATCTTGCACTTGTGGAATCAAATCCAAAAACAGTTTGATCAAAAATAAGTTCCTTGTTGTCCTTGCTTTTTTCAACTGAAACAAAATACCTATTTCGAAACTCTATTCTAAATTTATCAAAAGGCAGTTCGAACAACCAACAAAGGCGCTGTTTCAGCTCAAAATCATCAAGACATTCTTTATTTGACTTTCTACTTGTACGCTTTTTGTATTGTGGGCGAACTAAAACATATTCAAGAAGTTTAAAAATTGTCGTCTTACCAAGGCCATTCGATCCGCAAATCATAGATAAGTCTCGATCAATATTAAAATCATAAGAATTATAGCCAAACAAACCACGAACAGAAATTCTTGAAATGGATTGAGCTAAATTGTCTAGATCCTGATTATGTTGATCGCAATAAAAAGCAAGCACTTGGTCAAAAGTTACTTTTATTATTTCTGGTTTAATCTTCAAAACATCTTTCGTTTCATCATATATAGCTTTCATTTTTTTATAAAGTGCTTTATCATTCAAATCAGCTATACTATTTTTTCGTTCGTCTTCCAATGTTTTAAGCATCATAATTCCAACAAGCACACTAAAAACGGTATCACCATCACGATAAGGGCATTCAGGATATGGGCATTTGGTATCTTCTAAATATAACGGCTGAAATCCACAAAACAAGCATAAATATTTTTTATTTGCCAACCAGTCAGGTATTTCTTCTTTTAAACGGTTAAATATCCGTTCCACATTTAACATAATTTTATTCCTCCTTTATTAATCAACACTAAAAGAATTATAAAAAAAAGCCTCGGATTTTACAATCTAATTCAATAACCATTTTGTGAGGAACTAGAATAATTTATGTGTAACCCTTTTGTTCCTGGATTCCGGAATCCAGGAACAAAAAAGGGCGCCATCCC
>CAKUXT010000067.1 GCA_934700375.1 uncultured Bacilli bacterium
CGGTCCATGGACCGAAACAAAATGCACCCCACCTCAAGAAATCTCCTAGTGTTGCACTTAGTATGAAAACTAATAAAATGAAAGAATGGTCACTTTTCAATTTCAATTCGTCTCAAGATGTAATAAAATACTAGTCCGCCCATGTCGATTTTCATGGAATTATGGTCTTGATTGTGATGTTATTCATAAAATCCGCCCTAAAAGGATATATAATATATACCACAAGACTTGTTTTTCTTGAAAACGGCCTTGAAAACAACTATAGTAGATAAAGTTGTCTTTGTGTGCGAATATTTCAATGAGGAGGACTCTTATGAAGAAAGGCAAACGATCTCTGACTTTGGCTTTGTCATTATTAAGCATTGCCAGTCTTACCGCCTGTGACGACGATTATAAGTATCCCAAAAACAAATGGGAAGAAGGAAAAATCGTCAATGTCGGCGGAAAGAATTATACCTTTGAGCAGATCTACAAGCTTTTGGATAATACCAAAGGTTCCGCTCAGGCTTACTACAACGTAGCGAAAAACGTTCTTGCTCAGTTAGTTACAAAAAGAACTGATGCTATGCTTGCTACCGTCGATTCCAAGATGAACGAATTGAAGAACACCTGGAAGACCAACGCAAGAACAAACAGAACTTCCTACAAGGAAGAAATGGAAAAGACTCTCGACAGCGAAAGCGTCGATGACATCGATGAACTGAGAAGCAAATACATCGCTCAGGCTCAGAACGATGAAAATTCCACCGCTTATTACAACATCAACGCTGATGGTGCAACCGACAAGTCCTACAAGTTCTACATCTCCGAAGAGATGACAAAGAACTATGTTAAGGAACAGGCTCCGTATCATGTCAGCCACATCCTTATCAAGGTTGATGCTTCCAGTGACGGCGAAGGACTTTGGAACGGCAAGATCTCTTCCGATGATGCCAAGCAGATCGGCAACGTCGCCAGAATGCTTTCTTCCAACGACTCCTTCGGTTCCATCGCTTTGATCGCATCCGATGATGAAGGTTCTGCTAAGCAGTATGGTGAACTCTTCACTTCCACCGATGGCAGTGAACAGGTCGCTATGGAAAAGACCACTTCCTATATCAATGAATTCAAGCTTGGTCTTTATGCTTATGATACTTTCCTCAATCCTAACACCAAGAGCAATGCTGAAGTCCGTACTTCTTTAAGAGTTCCTGGCGATAATGTCGCTACTTCCGCAGTCAAGGACACCATTAAGGAAGTTCTTATTGGAAAAGAGACTGGATCCAAGGCCTTCGGTATTCCGCTTTCTGTCGCTCTTACAATGGGCTATGTCGCAGAGACCGAAAAGAACATGGTCGATAACACCAAGGTCGATTATGCTCAGGAAACTCAGTATCCTAGAAACGTCTTATTCAATAACTATTTCAACTATCATGGAGTCAACTTCATTTATGATGATAGCGATGAATATGATGAAAACTTCTTAAATGAAGCTAAGGAAGTCGCTGCTGTTGCCAAAATCGATTCCAGCGCTTGGACACAGCCTTCCGATGTCAAGGCAGGTCTTCCTAACAAGTATGCTGAATACGAATATGTCAAAGGTCAGCTCAGTAAGATCGATCAGAAAAAGTTCCAGGAAATCGAAGGTGTTTCTGATAATCTTGTCGAATACACATACAATGCTTCCGCAAATAGAAGTGACTATACTGCTATTGCAGGATCCAAGAAGATCCTTGTCGAGAAGGATGATACAAAGAATCCTGTCATCGTCGTCCGCGGCGGTTCTTCCAGCTATCAGGGTATCCACTTCATCGTTGTGAACAATGATCCTTTCGAGAATGCCGAAAACAAATATCAGTACTATCGTACTAATATTCCTAGCGCAAGCGAAAGCGATAAGACAAAGGCTGACAGCGACAGCTATAAGGATAATGCTTCCTTCATCAACTTCGTCACAACCGATGTCAATTCCAACACCACTTACAACACCAGAAGAGATGCTCTTTACAAATCTATCAAGAAGGCAAATTCCAATATCGAATTCAACCTTTACGAAAGCAACAAAGCTGCATTCAAGAGTGCTTACAATGTCGATTTCGATACCTTGTTAGGAGATTATGCCAAGCTTGTCAATCGTTATATCGATACAACACGTGACTCTTCTCAGATCAGTGCAAATGATTCCTTAGATGAAAGCTGGGAAACCTATATCCGTCAGCTCTCTATCCAGGAAGACGTTTCACCTCGTGGTATTGTTCCGCAGGTCTGCATCTCCGCCTTTGAAGGTGGTAATTTCGATGGAAAGGAGAACTTGTGCCATGTTGAAAAGTAAAAGAATCAAATCTTTAGGTCTTCTTGCCGTTTCTGTTCTTGCTCTTGTCGGTTGCGATAATGACGAAGTCAAATATCCGACCAACTACAAAGATCCTATCTTCGGTGATAAGGTCAATGGCTTAGATCAGTACGATCAGAATGTTGTCGGCAACGACTTCAAACATTATTATCAGTCTGCTTCCTCTTCCAGCGAAATCTATCAGAAAGCAGTCAACCAGGTCCTTCTCGATGTTTCCAAGATTGCTCATGGATACACAAAGGATGCTGCCGGTACTGATGTCACCGCAATCAGCAAGGACTACTACAAAGGTTCTGTCGCTGATAACGATATGGACACAATTAAGTCCGCTATGACTGATAGCAACTTGGATTATCGTGCCAAGGATAGCATGACCACCACTGCAAAGGGCGGCAGCTACAGCAAAGATAATCTCTTCTATGAAAACAAGTATGCTAAGTATCTTAATGAAACCTATTATTATCTCAACTTCAATTTAAGTGAAGTGAGTGATCAGGGCAAACTCCTCACTCCTTTCCTTCAGTATAGTGATATCTTCTCCAACAACGCCAACTACCAGACCTATATGCAGAAAGAACTCCAGGATGATATGAGAATCAACTATCTTACTGCTGAGTATATCTATCAGAAGTCTTATGCTTCTATCGGTAACTCCAATGCACGTAAGGTTCAGATCATCGCTCTCACTGACCGCAGTGATGAACCTGGTGCAGCCAAAAAGCTTCTTAACGCCTATATCCAAGATTATATCAAGGGCGGTAAGGAGGATAAGGACTTCTCTGTCTTATCCAGGCTCTGGAAGGGTCTCACCAAGGATGCAGCAAAGATTGATGAATCCCGTTATGGAAGCGAAATCGTTCTTTCTGCTGATGAAGAACAGTGGCTTAGAGCGAATGACATCCTTCCTGCTGACAAGGCACAGGATGCCACATCCTCTGGCACATTGGTCGGTAAGGTTCTTGCCGATAAGAAGAAACTTGAGGCTGGAAGAGACAACTTCCATCAGGTTGATACTTCCTTAGAGAGCACCTACACTGGTTCTTATGCCTATGACTATAAGACCGGTGTCAGAAAAGCTATCGATGATATCGCCACAAAGAATCTTGTCACTGAAGGCATCTATCTCTCCTCCAGCGGTATCTCTTCTGTTCCTAGTGACTTATCCTCTCGTATCTTCTCACCGAAGATCTCGACTGAAAAGTCTACTATCGATCTTATGAAGAAAGATGCTGCAGAAGGCAAGAATGTCAGACGTGATATTACTGTCTATGGCAAGGATGGCTATCGCTATCTCACTACCAGCGACACCATCACTGGAACCAATGATAATCTCTTCTACTATGATGCTTCCTCCAAGACCTATTATCTTACCCGTATCTTAGATGTCGTCAGCGCTTCTGCTCTTTCCACAACCAACACTTCTTCCATCTATGACACTGCTGAAAAGAAGGAACAGATCGCACGTGAAGTTGCATACACAATGTCCACAACAGGCTCTTATAAGACCAACTCTATCGTCTACTGGCTCAGCCGTACCGATATCAAGTACTCCGATGAGGACTTCCTCGAATACATGAAGTCCAATTACAAGGATGTCTTCAAGAGCGACAACCCGTATGCATCTGAAGACAAAATTGTTCTTCCTGAAGCCTAATCGTTAATGTCAAAGAGAAGGCTTTAAGCCTTCTCTTTTTCTAGAAAAGAGGATATTAATTATGGAGAATAATAAAGACAATTCTTGTATCTTTTGTAAGATTGCTAATGGTACCATTCCTTGCTACAAAGTCTATGAAGACAATGAAATCATTGCGTTCTTAGATGTCAATCCTGTCAGCAGAGGTCATACCTTGGTCTTGCCGAAAGAACACTTCTCAAGCATGCTTACATGCCCGAAGAATATTCTTGACCGCGCCTATGAAGTCGCACAGATGATCGCCCAGGCTCAGATTTCTCAGCTCGGTGCAACAGGTGTCAACGTCATCACCAACGCTGGTCGTTCTGCAGGACAGAGCGTTCCTCACTTCCATATCCATGTCATTCCTCGTTATGAGGATGATGGACTGAAGCTTGAGTTCCCGCCTCAGCAGTTGGAAGATGCCGATATGAAGAAGGTTCTCTCTTCTATCAAGAAAGCTGTGTAAGATTATGGCCGCTATCGCTGATAGCGGCTTTTGTCTTCTTTCTGAGAGAAAAGTGATGTGTTTCACACGTTTTTTGCTTGTTTTTTATCGTTTTAGTTGCTCTATTTTTGCATTATGAATACAATACTATAGTTAATATATTAACTATCATATATCTTTGGAGGGAAGTTATGGATAAATTGGTTATTTCTCATATCGCATGTGAGGCTGAGAACAAAGAGATTCTCACTGATGTTTCGCTCACTGTCAATAAAGGTGACTGCCTTGCTCTTCTTGGCCCTAATGGTCACGGTAAGTCTACTCTTCTGAATGTCTTGATGGGTTCTCCCAAATACAAAGTCATTTCAGGAAGTGTCACTTTTGATGGCGAAGATCTTCTTTCTCTTTCTGTCGATGAAAGAAGCAAGAAGGGTATCTTCATGGCTTTCCAGAATCCGCCTGAGGTTCCTGGTGTCGTCACGATGGACTTTTATCGTGCCATGCTCAATGCGAGAAGCGAAAAACCGATTTCTTTGATCAAGTTCTATCGCAATACCACATCCGCTTATGAGAAAGTCGGATTGGATTCCGATATGGCTAGCCGTCATCTCAACGAAGGTTATTCCGGTGGTGAAAAGAAGAGAAATGAAATCCTTCAGATGGTCATGCTCTCTCCTTCTCTTGCTCTTATCGATGAGATCGATTCCGGTCTTGATGTCGATGCTCTCAACGTCATCTCTTCTGTCATCAATGAATTGAAAGAACAGGGAACGACATTCATCATCATCTCTCACTATGATAGACTTTATGATTTAGTCAATGTCAACCGCACTGCTGTCATGGTCAACGGAAAGATTGCAATCGAAGGCGATGCTTCTTTGGCTAAGAGAATCTCCAAGGAAGGATATACGTTCCTTCAGAAGGAATACGGAATCAAGATCACCAAAGATGAGAAGGCTGCCAATGATGTTTCTATCGGCACCTGCGGTGTAAAACAAATCATCAACAAGTAGGTGACAAGATGAAAATGATTTTTAGAAATCCAGATGATTATCAGAAGGAAATGAACATTTCCGAAGATACGCATCTTGTCTACTTTATCTCCGAGAAAAGAAAAGAAGATGTTCTGAAGATGAACATCAATGTTACAGATGGCGCTTCTTTAAGAATCACCTACATCGATTTTGCTCCTAGCGATATCGTTGCTGATTTTGAAGTGTCTCTCAATGAAGGCACAAGAGCTGAAATCTCTTTGGCATGCCTGAATTCCTCCTGCAAGAAAATCTATCGCTTCAATGTCTATCATAACGGCATGAAGTCTTATTCCAGAACGAAGATGGGCGGTATCAACTCCAGCACCGGTGTCATGAAGTTCTTAGGGAGCTCTTTTATCAAAAACGGCGCTCATAAGTGTGATACTAGACAGGAAGGAAAGATCACCAATCTCTCCGCTGATTGCAAAAGCGAAGTCTCTCCTGCTCTTTTGATTAAAGAGAATGATGTCAAGGCAAGCCACGGCGCTGCCTTAGGCGCTTATAATCCCGATCATCTCTTCTATTTGATGAGCAGAGGTCTGACGATGGAAGAAAGCAAGAGACTTGTCACATACGGTTCCCTTCTTCCGATGATTGAATCCTGTGAAGATGAGAAGTTGATCGAAGAAGCCAAAGAGGCTTTAGGAGCACTCACAATATGACATTCGATCCTTATCAGCTGCGTCATGACTTCCCGATGTATGAGGAGCATGATTCCAAGTTCAAAGGTCTTCCTTTAGTCTATCTCGATAACTCTGCTACGACCTTTAAACCATATCCTGTCATCGACGCTGTAAATCATTACTACAAAGATATCACTGCCAATACAAGAAGAGGCGACTACTCTCTTGCCCATGAGGCTGATCTTGCTTTGGAAAACGCAAGAAAGACAGTCGCTGCGTTTTTGAATGCAAAAGAGGAAGAGATCTGCTTCACTTCCGGTGATACGATGGGAATGAACGAAGTCGCATACGGACTTCTTCCTTTCCTGAAAGAAGGAGACGAAATCCTTCTTTCCATGGAAGAGCACGCTTCCAACGTCCTTCCTTGGTTCAATGTCGCTAAGATCACAAAGGCGGTCATCCGCTATATTCCTTTTGACGAAAACGGTAGGCTGACAGTCGAGAACTTCAAGAAATCTCTTACTGATAGAACAAAGGTTGTTTCCTTGGCATCTGTCAGCAATGTTCTTGGATATGCGCTTCCTGTCAAAGAGTTTGCTGCTCTTGCTCATCAAAAAGGTGCCATCTATATCGATGATGCCGCACAGAGCGTTCCGCATATGAAGATCGATGTCAAAGACAGCAATGTCGACTTCTTGGCCTTCTCTGGCCATAAGATGGTCGGACCTACTGGAACTGGTGTCTTATATGGCAAGAAAGAGATGCTTGAGAAGATCTCTCCGACCTTCTATGGCGGTGAGATGAACGCAAGATTCGATTCTACCGGCTATCTCTCTCTTGATGATCTTCCCTATCGTTTAGAGGCCGGAACACAGAATGTCGCCGGAATCTTAGGACTGGCAAAAGCCTGTCAGTATCTTGAAAACATCGGATTCGATAAAATCCATGAACACGAACTTCATCTCAGAAGAATGGCTGTTGAAGGATTGAAGAAGAACGGAAACGCAATTCTTTACAATGAAGATGCAGACAGCGGCATTGTCACATTCAATATCAAGGACGTCTTCGCTCAGGATGTCGCTACCTATCTCTCCAGCAAAGGCGTATTTGTAAGAAGCGGTCAGCACTGTGCCAAGATTCTCCCTGAATACTTGAAGACACAGGGAACTGTCCGCGCTTCCTTCTATCTCTACAACACGGAAGAAGACGTAAAGGCTTTTGTCAAAGCCTGTTCTACTGCGGAGGATTTCTTAGATGCCTTTTTCAATTAACGATCCCGAAATCATGAGGGAAATCATCGTCGACAATTATCAGAACCCAAGAAATTTCGAAGAGGTCAACGATGAGAGATATATCACCATCCATATGGATTCTGCTTCCTGTATCGATGATATCTACATTCAGGTTCTTTTCGATGGCGACATCGTAAAAGACTGCAAATGGCATGGAAAAGGATGCGCAATCTCTACTGCTTCCACTTCCATCATGTCTGAGATGATCATTGGCAAGAACAAAGAAGAAGCCCTGAGGATGATGAGTGAATTCAATAAGATGCTTGCAGGCGAAGACTTCGACGAGGAACTCCTCGGCGATTCTATCTGCTTTGCCAATGTCAACAGACAGCCTTCTAGAATCACCTGCGCCAATATTTCCTGGCGCGGTCTTCAGAAAGCTTTCTTAGAAGAGGAGAAGAAAGAACATGAACGATAAGGAAAAGACTTTGTTAGATAACGATGATCGTGCCAAATACGAGTTCAGAGACAAAGACATCGCTATCTACCGCACCGCAAAAGGTCTGACAGAAGACACCATCCGTGAAATCTCCAAAATCAAAGGAGAACCCGAATTCATGCTCGATTTCCGTCTTAAATCCTATCATGAATTCGTCAAACATCATCAGCCGCAGTTTGGACCTGACCTCAATTGGATCGACTTCCAGGATTATACCTACTACACTAAAGTCTCCGATAAGATTGCACAGGACTGGAACGAAGTTCCTGATGAAGTCAAAAATACCTTTGATAAATTAGGCATTCCGGAAGCGGAACAGAAGTTCCTCTCCGGTGTCACGACACAGTATGAATCCGAAGCTGTCTATAGCAACATGCTTAAAGAAGTCACCGATAAAGGTGTTGTCTTCTTGGATACGGATACTGGTCTGAAAGAGTATCCTGAACTTTTCAAGAAGTATTTCGGAAAACTGGTTCCTCCTCAGGACAACAAATATGCAGCTCTTAACTCTGCAGTCTGGAGCGGTGGAAGCTTTATCTACGTTCCTAAGGGCGTCAAATTGGATAAACCGCTTCAGTCCTATTTCCGTATCAACAACAAGAGAAGCGGTCAGTTTGAAAGAACGCTGATCATCGTCGATGACGATGCAGAGCTCAATTATGTCGAAGGCTGCACAGCCCCGATGTATTCGGAAGAATCCCTTCACGCTGCTATCGTCGAGATTTTCGTCGGAAAGCGTGCCAAGATGCGCTATACCACGATTCAGAACTGGTCCAACTCCATTCTCAACCTTGTCACACAACGCGCTATCGTCGATGATGATGGCTTGATGGAGTGGGTTGACGGAAACATCGGTTCCAAGCTCTGCATGAAATATCCTTGCTGCGTCTTAAAAGGCGAAAGAAGCAAAGGTTCTGTCATCTCCGTTGCTGTTGCAAGCGAAGGACAGTTCCAGGATACCGGTGCAAAGATGATCCATCTCGGAAAAGAATCCTCTTCCACCATCATCTCGAAGTCTATCGCCAGAAACGGCGGAACGAGCAATTTCAGAGGTCAGATCCATATCGCCAAGAATGCAACAAATTCCAAAGCGCATGAGGAGTGCGACACCCTCATTCTGGATGATCATTCCTATTCTGATACGATTCCGAACAATGTCGTCGAGAACGCCTCTTCTTATCTTGAACATGAAGCGAGCGTTTCTCAGATCAATGAAGATCAGCTTTACTATCTCATGAGCAGAGGCTTGAATAAAGCCAATGCGACGCAGATGATCGTCATGGGATTCTTGGAGCCCTTCAGCAAAGAGTTACCGATGGAGTATGCGGTAGAACTCAACCAGCTCATCAAATTTGATATGTCTGGCTCAATTGGATAAACATGTTAAACATAATCAAAAACGAATATGATGTCATCGTGATTGGCGGAGGCCATGCTGGAACAGAAGCCAGCTATGCCTCTAGCAGGATGGGGTTAAAGACTCTTCTTCTCTGCTTCAATTTTAAGATGGTCTCTAATATGCCCTGCAATCCGCATATCGGCGGAAGCGCAAAGGGCATCGTCGTCAGAGAAATCGATGCCTTAGGCGGCATTATGGGACGCATGGCCGATATGAAAGGTTCGCTCCTTCAGATCAAGGAACTGAACACTTCAAAAGGTCCTGGTGTCCGTTGTCTTCGTGCTCAGGAAGACAAAAGAGGTTATCCTAGAAACGTTCAGAATTACTTATTGACTCTGGACAATCTTGATATCAAAGAAGCAGAAGCCAAGAAGCTTGTTGTCGAAGACAATGTTGTAAAAGGCGTCATTTTAGAAGATAACACCTTCATCAAATGCAAAGCGATTGTTTTGGCAACCGGCACACATATGGAATCTAGAATCCTCCGTGGGCACGAAATCAAGGACGAAGGACCAGATGGCGAGAAATCCTCTCATGGCTTATCAGGATCCAT
>CAKUXT010000068.1 GCA_934700375.1 uncultured Bacilli bacterium
GACGATACGGATTGATGACAATGATGAAGTCATTTGCATTACAAAGATTTACACAGAATTATTGACAAGTCTCTTTGTATGAAGGGTTGAAACTTGACAAAACAATCTTAGACAAAAACTTTACTTTTGTCTAAGATTGGCAAGTATATATAATATTATATACTTAGTCGGTCTCTTTTTGACAAAGGACAGTTTGTGTCAGTATGTTGAAATGCAATTTACTTTTTCTAGTTTGAAATTTAGTGATAAACATCTTTGTTTTGTTCATCTGATGTGAATGAATTTTAACGATTCTTCTGAAGAATAGAGGCAAAAAGGTTCGAATGTATTTCTTCTTGACCATAGTTTGTCGGAATCGAATTCCAGTTCTTTTAGTTTGACCAATATGTTTTTATGAGCGATAAATTCTGATTTGAATTCATTTACGCTATACGTATTGAAACAATCATTGATTCTTCTTAGTGAGGTTGAAAAAACAATTTCATCTTCAAAATTCCTGATAGACTGAATATGATGAATTGATGAAAAACCATGCTTTGTCAGCATTTCAATATTCTGTTTTAAGACTGATGTCATAGGAACGTCAATATCGTAGACAAGAATGATAATTGATTTGGATTTCAATGTTCGAATTCTAAGCTCTGAAAACCTGTCACGAACGAAATTGAACACTTCAACTTTTCCGGCAAGCAATCCATTCCTTTCTCCTTTTAATGCATCAATGAGTTTTTTCTCACATTCTCCTTCTACATAGTAATGTATTGGTCTGTTGAATTTCATGAGTTCTCCTTCTTTTTGTCAGCTATCTTATAGATAGCATCTATATCTGGAGCAGTTTTGAACACATCATTCTGAGCTAAGTTAAATAGATTCACATTGTTTCTGTTTTCATAATCAGATGCACAGGAAACCTTGATTTCCTTTCCTTTCCCGTAGAGATCTTTTCTAAGGAAATAGAAAGAATGGAACGGGAAAGGATAGGACAGGATTTCCTGATTATGTGTTGTGAAAAAAATCTGCTCATTTTCCTGTAACAGTTCAACCATAGTTGTCAAAATGGCAAGCTCAATGTCGGAGCTGATATATGAGAACTGTTCGTCAATTAGATAGATGCTTCCAAGATGATATTTGATAGCGAAAACCATGTTGGCAAGATTGATTCCGTATTTGGTCCCACTTGATAATCTCTTGATATCTGTGATTTTGTTACCGGATTGAATGATGATGCGTTCTTCGTTCTCCTGGTGAACGACAAACGCATCATCGCTATCTAGACTTTTTGTGATTTTGATGATGGAAGGATCTAATGTTTTTAAAATGACATTCAGGATGGATAAATAATCTCTTTCCTGATTCATGTTTTTGGTATTGATGAAATGAATCAAATCATAGTTCTCTTCCGTGCTAGGAAGAATCATATTCCATTCGAATAGGATATCTTTCATCCTATTGAGTATGAGAAGATAATCTTCATAGTTATCATCTATCTCATCTAATACGAGGGCTGCTTTTTCATAAGTATCGTTTTGCTTTAATTCAACAGAAGAATGAGAGAGGAGAATTCTAAAATCTTCTTTTCCGTTTCCTTCTGTTTTGATTTTCATTCGATGAAGAGCAAGATTATCTACATAGTCAATCCATGCTTCAGATTCCTTGAAGCATGGATTGATGATGTTTTTGATGTACCTTTCTTCTTTTTTCGAAATGAAGTTCAGAAAAGAATAGATGACCTTTATCAGTGATGTTTTACCGCTGGCGTTGGATCCTAAGAAAACATTGAGCTTTTTATATTTGAAAGAAGGAAAAGCTTTTAGATTTTCATTTTGGATTGTTGTTTTCTTCAATTTTCTGGGATAAGAGAAGCAAATTTGAAAATTATTGAAGCAAAGAATATGATTCAGTTTCATGTTCATGATAACCATAATGATTCCTCCATAATTAAATTCAAAGATTTTGAATTTAATTGATTATATCATAGAATCCTCTCTAGAAGAGCTCTGTTAAATTCACAAACCTATGAACTTAACTGATTATAGAAAAATTCCCCTGTCACAAATATATATGTACGGAGAATCGAAAAAGAAAAAATGAAAAAATATTTTTCTTATTGTGTAGTGCACCACTCTCCTTAGTTCAATGAGAGTGGTGCACTACATAGTAGAAGTGATGATTGGTGATGAATTATAATAGCAGTAAATATGATTGTGCTTCTTGTGTTGTCTTAGATATTTAAAAGTGTGAGGGTTAATAAATGACTAATGATGAAAAGAAAGAGTATTTGAATCTTAAGGTTGCATATCAGTCGACTCCTTTTTTGTCTGAACTTAATAAAAGAAATCGTTATTTGTCTATGACTCCTAAAGTCCTGTATAAATATCGAAGATTTGATAAGTATTCTGTGGACATGATAGAAAACGATTATGTTTTTCTAACTCCGGCAGGATCTTTAGATGATCCATTTGATTGTTTAACGAATATAAATTTAGAGGAAGTGTTTGAAGGTAATTCGCCAAATTTATCTGATAAGATGCTTGGAAGTATTATAGATGATGTTTGTAGTCATTCTAATTCTTGCAATATTGATAAATCAGATATGATTAGAATGATTAATGAATGCACAGTCGACGGTAAGTTGAGCGGTGATTTACTGAAAAATGAATTGGATAAAAAGCTAACGTTAAATAATGAGCAAAAACATTTGTTTCTAAATACTATGATTAATTTGCAAACTGTGTGCGAATCTATATCTAATGATGACAATTTGAAGAACTTGTTTTTCCTTTTGGCGAAATCTAAAGAAAAAATAGGGGTTTGTTCATTTACCACTAGACGTGATAATAAACCAATGTGGTCATTATATGCTGACACTTACAAAGGGTATTGTGTCGAATATGAAGTGCCTTTATCAAATGATATTCTCTCTGAATTATATCCTGTTATTTATTCTAGAGAATTTGATAATAACATTCTGAAAATGATATTTAAGTTTTCATCGGAAACAATCATTCGATTTGTGTCTAATGGCCAAATACAAACTGATATGGGTTGCTTTTCTAGATTGATATGTACAAAAGATCCTGATTGGGAACATCAAGACGAATGGAGAATAATTGGTAATGCGAATACCAGAGTCAGTTCATTGAAAATTAAAAGCATTCATCTTGGCTTTAATGTTGATGAATCTAACGAAAGGATGATTGTAGAATTGGCAGATAAGAAAGGCTTTAGCGTCTTCAAAATGAACAAACCTACCGGAATAAAGCAAATCACCTATTCCAGAATCAAATAACAAAATATTCCCCTATCACAAATATATATGTACGGAGAAGCGAAAAAGAAAAAAGAAACAAAAAAATATTTTTTCTTCTTTCTTTATCGATAAACCATCAAACACCCTTTGTTAAACACCATCTCTTTGGTATGATACATAGTGTCCCTTTACCAAGGTGATTTTTTCTTTGTGAAGTATTGGAGGAAAACCATGGAAGAAAACAAAATACTAGGAACAGAAAAGATTGGGAAACTATTACTGAAGTTCTCAATCCCCTGTGTCGCATCATTATTGATTTCATCCTTATATAACATTGTCGACCAGATTTTCGTCGGCAACTCATCTTTAGGATATTTAGGGAATGCAGCGACAGGCGCTGCATTCCCAATACTCATCGTAACCCAAGCTTTCGCTTGGTGTTTCGGTGATGGATGCGCAGCATACCTAAGCATCTGCCAAGGAAGAAAAGAAACGGAGAAAGCAAACAAGGCAATCGGAACAGGTATCACACTGACACTGATCGCATCCTTATTGATCATCCTCTTCAGTCTTATCTTTGCAGAACCGATTCTTCGTTTCTGCGGAGCCAGCGATAAGACTTATCCGCTCGCTTATGAATATCTGAAGATCGTAGCAGCCTTCTTCCCCTTCTATATGTTACAGATGATGATGAACGGCATCATCAGAAGCGATGGAGCCCCACTCTTTGCCATGTTATCGACAGGAGTAGGTGCTATCATCAACATCATTCTCGATCCCTTATTCATCTATGTCTTTGATTGGGGAATCCAGGGTGCAGCCTGGGCTACTGCAATCGGTCAGGTTATTTCCTTTGGTATCGGCCTTATCTACTTCTTCCGCTCTAAAACATTCCGTTTAACATTGAAGTCCTTTATCCCTGATTTCAGATCCTTCAAAGAGCCCTTATCCTTAGGTATCAGCTCCTTTATCACCCAGATATCGATTGCAGTCGTCAACCTTGTCGGCAATGCGATGCTTGTCAAATACGGAAACCTCTCTGTCTACGGACAGGATATCCCGATATCCATCACTTCAATTGAAACCAAAGTCTTCACAGTTGTTCTTAATATCGTTGTCGGTATCGTCTTAGGCGGACTACCGATCATCGGCTATAACATCGGAGCCGGAAAGACAAATCGAGTCCGTCATACCTATTTCCTCATCCTGATGTGGACAATCGGCATCTCTGCTGTTGCAACATTATTGTTTGAACTCTGGCCCGATATCATCATCAGAATATTCGGTGGTCAGGATGATCCTCTCTATATGGAGTATGGCCGCCTTGTCTTCCGCCTCTTCTTGGCTACGACAATACTGACCTGTTTCACAAAGATGTCCTCTATCTTCTTCCAGGCCTGCGGAAAACCGGTCAAAGCAACAATCGCCTCTTTAGTAAGAGACATTGTCTTCTTTGTTCCTGCTGTCATGATCCTTCCCGCTATCAGCGAAAAGAGCAATCCAGGCTCTGGTATTGTCACACTCCTTTATGCCCCGATGATTGCAGATACTTTAGCCTTCTTTATCGCCCTTAGCTTCACCTTCATCCTCTTTAAGGAGTTAGGCAAAGAAGATGACACGAAGGTCGAGAACGTTGAGATTCAGAACTCTCATCCTGGTGTCATCCTTACCATTTCCAGAGAGCACGGCTCTCAGGGAAAAGGCATCGGTGAAATCGTGGCAAGAGAACTCAATATCCCGTTCTACTCCAAAGAGCTCCTCTCCTTGGCAGCCGAAAAGAGCGGACTTACTGAAAAGTTCCTCTCCAACACCAGTTCTCCTAAGCAAGGTGTTCCCTATAACCTCTATCTCAGCAAGAGCGTAGAGAGCCAGTCTATTGAGGCTCAGAAAGAAGTTCTCCTCTCTATTGCAGAGAAGGGAAGCTGTGTCATTGTAGGAAGAGCAGCCGATTATGTCTTGCGCGATAATCCTAATGTCGTTTCAATCTTCATCTATGCCTCAGAAGAGATTAAGATCAGAAACATCATGGAGATGTATCATGATGACTATGAAGAGGCCAGGAAGAGAATGAAACAGTCTGATAAGACAAGAGCCAGCTATTATCAGAGCATCTCTTCACTGAAGTGGGATGATCGTCATCATTATGATCTCTGTATTGATTCCTCTATCGGAAAAGAGATGTCTGCTAAGATGATTCTTGATTATCTGAAGCAGAGAGAAGTCGTCGAAGCAAAAGCCTAATAAACGTTAAACGCCTGCAGTGAAATTCACCACAGGCGTTTTTTTAACGATCAGTCCTTTCGGAAAGTAGGCAGGGACTCAGGAAGGGACCGATCGCCAAACCAATCTTAACTGAATCCCTGCCTACCTTCCTCAATCGGAGGTTTGGCCTGATTATTATAGACTCTTTCAAAGGTTATCTCAATAATAGATGTACCCTATTATTCGGACACGAATAGGCAAAACAAAAAACATCAAAAATAGAACAGCATTATTCAAAAAGCCCTAAGTTATCGAAAGAATCAGCAACCATGTGCAAACAGATGGATTCAATAAATACCTACATTTTCAACCGCTACAAACCAACATTTTGAAACGACAATGATATAGAACAAGGCTCACCAATGGATTTTTAAGATGGAACTGGAATAGAATCCAGTCAGAAAAGCTTGCACCACAAATTGATAAGAGGAGGAATCTTGAAAAAGCACGATAAACACTAAGATTTCTGATATTCCTTCTTTGCTGTGCTGCGAAAATAAATCAAATATCGTCTGATTGTTGTCACCAACCCTGATATTGTTCACAGAGTATGGTCTCTAAGCTTTATTAGTCTGTAAATAAAACAATCAGTCTTTATTTATCTTTCCATGCTTCAAGAGTCCAATATTGTTTGCCCCAGTTTTCAAAATCCCACTTTGCCATATAGGAGTTACACTCATAGTCGATATAGTAAAGCTTGTTGTCATACGGAACAAAATTTGTCGGATAGTAGTCGATGTTGATTCCGGCTTTGTATAGTAGATCACACATAGCCTGTACTTCTGTTATCCAATCCTCTTCTATATGTCCCTGTTTAAGCTTGTCTGCAACGGTATCTCCAGGAATGTATTCCTTGAGAATACGTTCCTGTCTGATATCTACACTCAGAAGAATTGGCAAGGTAATGCCAATCTTCGAGAGTGTTTCATAATCATGCAGTTCAGATTGCAGCTTGTCTCCGAAAGTATAGTATTCGCAAGGCTCGTGGTGAATCTGCTTTAAGACATACTGTTTGCTTCCATCCGTCACAAGATAGGAGTAACCGCCTTTTCCTTTTCCAAGGAGTCTGAGTACACTGTATTCGACATCATTGACTGTCATAGTATTTACATCTGAATCTTTCATTTTCTTTAGCCTTTCTATAACAGATGGATTGTTTATAGCAATACAGTCAAGTGTCTTGCACCCTTCCATCTCCTTACAGTCTGCACAGGTATCCAGTTTCTTTTCCCTGACACAGTTATGTACAGGACAGAGTTTATCGCAAAATGGTGTCTTTATGCCTTCTAAGCGGCAACCTGTGCAGTTGATCATATCAGGTGTGATTGTTGTACCATTGAGCTTTGTCCATAATGCTGCAGTCTTCTCACGCAGAACGTTATCATCGTTCAGTGTTGCAATTCTAGCATCACACTTCTCACAGTCTAGACCACAACAACCGATCAGTTTGTCAGGCTCTTTCATATTTACCTCCATAAATTCTAATATTGCTTCTTTGAAGGTATTGGAAATACCATCAAAGCATTATCACTCTTTTGTTATTCACTGTTTCTTCTTGTCTCTTATGCGTTGAGTTTACAACATTTTCAGATGAAGCGATATATAAATCGCTTCATCTGATTATCTTTGTTTTGAACTGTACCCTATAATTCGGACACGAAAAGACAAAACAAAAATCATATCATTATCTATATCCGAAAAAGAGGACATAGGAAAGACTATGATGATGCCCGAAAGAGAGGATAACAGAATGAATCAGGTATTACGTGATAGAAACGGCCGTAAAATCGGTGAAATCATCGAAAACGGAAAGAAGAAGATCATCAAAGACGCCTTTGGCCATAAGCTCGGAGAGTTTGATGGCAAAGTGACAAGAGATGAGTGCGGCAGATTAGTCGGAACCGGTGATCTTCTTACATCGTTGCTGAAGTAGAACATCTTTATATCACGTGTCCTGAAAATAGGACACGTGATATAATACAATCGCTTGCAAAGGAAGATATCTAGGGCAAGAAAATAGAATAGAGGTGAGTCAATGTTACCGAACAAGAAGAGCTCCATTCTTCTCATACTGAAAGTATTAGAAGAATATACGGATGAAGAACACTATCTGACACAGCAGGAAATCGCGGATAAGATCAATCAGATCTACGATATTCAGCTTGAAAGAAAAAGCATCGGCTCCTCTTTATCGATGCTCGAAGAGCTCGATTATGATATCGCTAAGGGCCCAAAAGGCGGCTTTGCCCTGTTATCTAGAACATTCGATCAGACGGAAGCATCCTTTCTGATCGATGCTGTCTTTTCAAGCAAAAGCATTGATGGAAGACAGGCAAAGAAGTTATCCGATCAGGTATCAGGATGTTTCAGCAGATACCAAAGAAGAGATTATTCCTATATCTATAAATCATCTGAAATCAACAGAACGATCAACAAGCAGGTTTTATATAACATATCAGTCATCCATGAGGCGATGAAAAGAGGAAAGAGAGTCGGCTTTCAGTATTTGGCCTATGATAATGAAGGCAATCAGACAACAAGAAGAGAGGGATATGAATATATCGTCTCTCCTTATTATCTTGTGAACAATTTCGGAAGATATTATCTTCTCTGCAATTACAGAGAAAAATACAGAGCCCTTCAGACATTCCGCCTCGATTACATGATGAATATCACAATCAAAGAGGATTGGCCTCTCAAAAAGATGGCCGACTTAAAAGAGGGGTCCAAAGACTTCTCCATCTCAAAATACATCAATGATCATATCTATCTCTTTGGTGGTGACACAGTCTCTGCCCGTCTTGAACTTGATGGAGACTGGGCTATTGTCATTGTAAAGGACTGGTTTGGCTCAAATGCCAAAATCAGTCATAAAGATGAAAAGATCTATGTTGATGTCAAATGTAATGAAACAGCTCTCTATTACTGGATCATGCAGTATTCAGACTGTGCCAAAGTAATATCGCCTGTCTCTCTTGTTGACAAAGTAAAAGAGGGATTGAGCAATGCTTTAAAGAGGTACGAATAATCATGATCGATTACAAAGGCTTAAGAGACCGTCACCTGAATGTATTCTGGCAGTACGATGGTAAACCTCATCTTGAGAACAATATCACGAAGGCGTTTATTAATTCGATTGATTCTTTGAATGATGATGATAAAAGAGAAGTGTTTTCCTCTGTTTTTGATGTTGACGTTTCAAATGGAACACTGAAAGTTGACTATTATCTACAACAGAAGCCAGAACCTATGAAGGTTCTGAGCTTTCCTATAGAAAATCGAGTGATGTTTGCCTTCAGTCCAACTGGAAAATGCTGGGGCTTTACGGGGCAGGATACAAAAGATGAAAAGTCTCTGTATGAGGCTATTAGAAAAGAGCTGAGTCAGAATATTAAAGATGATGAGACTCTGAAAACAGAGACGCAGAAAGCTGTCGCTGAGTTTCTACAATATAAAAGAGGAGATTCTATTCCGGATGCTTGGATATTGATCTATGTCGATGGTAAGCCTAGCTATATCATTGCTCTTGAGAACAAACTGTATAATCTTGATCCGACACAGATCAATAATCATATTGAGAAAAGTCTTTTGATTACAGATAACAAAAGACCGGTCATATATAGGAAGTATGATGATATCGTCAATTGTTTTGAAAGATTTGACTCTTTTGTTTCAAATCAGTTTATCGAGTATTTGACGATTCTCGGCTATAGAGAAGTCGATGATTTTTCTATTGCCTGCTCTTCTGATGAGGAAATAAGACAAAGACTATCGATTCCTTTTGGGAAGAAGATCTTAGAAAAGATAGATGGAAAAAAGATTGATAATCGTTCTTGGAATACATCAAGAAGGCATGTGTCCTATTCGTATTTAAGAGAGATCAATCTGATTTTCTGTTCGGATGATATCAGAGTCTCACTGGCATTCGGCCCGACTCCTTACTGCGGAAAAAGAATGCTTGAATCAATCGATTCCATCGATGTTTCAAGTGACCATCTTGTTACCTTCAGACAGACTTTTCATCTGATGTATTATATAGGAAAAATTATCCATTCTTCCTATATCGATACAGATTATTCGGTGAATGACTATATCGCATATTGGAAAGAGAATATCGAGTACATCAGAAAATATACACCTGAAGAAGCAATCGGATTATATGAAAAGATGTTAGACGATGGATTTATCGAGACTTGTCAATAATTCTGTGTAAATCTTTGTAATGCAAATGACTTCATCATTGTCATCAATCCGTATCGTCT
>CAKUXT010000069.1 GCA_934700375.1 uncultured Bacilli bacterium
TATATTATACAATAATTTCAACAAAAAAAGGAAATGCCTTAATCAACAACATTTCCCCTTTCTTGCGATTGCCTTAGCAAATGTACAATAATTAGTTTATTTTATTTTCAAATACTAATAAATCAGATCAGCGGAGGAACATCACAATGAAAAGAACTAAGGAAGAAAAGATTGAACGGAAGGAAACACTTAAAACAATAAAAACAAGACTGAAAGATGCCAAAAAAGGTGACAGTTTCGGGTATTATGTTGCCGGTTTGAATTGTTTTCAACTAAGGGATAATAAGTATCTAAAAAAATCTTTGGCACTCTATAAAAAAGGAGCCGAATTAAACGAACCTCATTGTTTGACAAAATTAGGTGACATCTATAGCAGCGGCTATGGTTATCATGGATTAGTGACAATCGATAAAAAAGCTGCAGCTGATTACTATTCTCAAGCACGATCATTCGGCCATGGCGGAGCGAGTTATCGTTTAGGACAAATTGCTGAAAACGAAGGAAACTATGAGTCAGCTTTTAATTTATATAAAGAAGCAAATAGCAGAGGGTATTCTGAAGCCGCAAAAGAATATAAGAATTGCTATCAGAACATGATTTCACATAAGACGAAGTATCCAAACTCGAAGTATTGGTTAAAATGGATGGCCTTCGGTATTTTAAGCAAAGATCTGGATTGCATGAAAGAAGGGGCTAAGTTATATGAAAGCGGAAATGAAATCTTGAAAATCAAAAAAGATATGAAGAAAGCTTTTTCGATTCGTAAAGAATTAGCAGATAATAACGATTATGAAAGCATGATATGGTTGGCTGATTATTACGAAAAAGAAAAAGATTATACTAATGCCTTCACCTATTATGCAAGATCCGAGAATATCAAAGAAAACGGATATGTTCTAGGAAAAATTGGAGACTATTATTTTAGAGGCCGCGCGATCAGTATTAATTACAATAGAGCAATTTCATATTTTGAAAGAGGAACCGCATTAAAGGATCCTTTAAGTATTTTTGGGCTCGGAAAATGTTATTACTATGGTTATGGGGATGAGCAGAATTACGCAAAAGCAATAGAATGTTTCAAAACGGCTATCACTTATAATTATCCTAGCGCCTATTTATATTTAGGCATGTGCTATTATAACGAGTTTGGAGTAGAAAAGAATTATGAAGAGGCATTATCATACTTTTTAAAGGCTGCTAGTCTTGATGTGATTGAATCCTACAATTTAGCTGGCGATTGTTTCTATTTTGGGTATGGGACAGAGATAAATTATGAAAAAGCTTTGGAATTATATTTAAAAGCAGTTGAAAACGGCCAAAAAGCATGTGACTTCAGAATTGCGTATTGTTATTCAGAAAAAAACACAAAAGCCGGTTATAAGAAAGCTGTCGAATGGAATTTAAAAGCTATAGAAGGTCCTGATAAGGGAATAGCATATAACAATTTAGGTCGCATTTACGAGAACGGCAACATAGGCAAACCAGATTACAAAAAGGCGTATCACTATTATAATGAAGCATATAAACTTGGAGTAGGAATGGCCGGTTATAATTTAGGATGTCTTTATTACCATGGCTATGAAGTAGAAAAAGATATAAAAGAGGCAATCAAATATTTTGAAGAAGCCTCTAACAAAAATATTTTAAAGGCAAAAAAAGCATTAGTAGGCATTTATCAAAGCAAAGAATTCCACGATGAAAAGAAATTAGTAGCATTAAACGAAGAACTCGTTACTTTAAATGACGCAAATGCAATGTATTCAATGGGGTGGAATCATCTAGAAAAGAATGAAATCGAAAAAGGTCTGGACTTATTGAAAAGGTCTGCGGAACTAGGAAATACCAATGCCATGGTCAGTCTTGGCTCTTTCTACGCAAATAAAGAATATGGTTTAGATGATTTAGAAAAGGGAAGAGACTTATTTTCAAATGCCGCTAAAAACGGTAATTCAATTGCCAAATTAGACTTAGGTATTCTTTATAAAAAAGAAAGAAAATACAATTTGGCAATCAAAATGTTGACCGATAATGATTTAACTGAAAACGGTCAGGCTTTGTATTTATTAGGTGACATTTACGAACAAGGATTAGGCGTATCTTATGATTTAAAGAAAGCTTACGAATACTATGTTCAATCGTCAAAAGCAAATTACGCATATGCTGATTATAAACTTGGTTTATTCTACCAAAATGGATTTTGTGTTCCAAACAACATCGATCTGGCCAGCAAATACTATATTAAAGCTGCAGAATCAGGAATAAACGATGCTTACTATAATCTAGGTTGTATATATATTGATAGCAAAGATTTGAAAAAAGCATTTGATTGTTTCAAGGCAGGAGCAATGAAGAATGATCCACCATGTATGTATAAGTTAGGACTTATGTATCATAATGGGGAAGGAACAAAAGCCTCTGATGTCAAAGCTAAAGAGTGGTGCACAAAAGCAAGTAAAGCAAATGATGGTTTTGTCGAATATTTGATTGGCTTAACATATTATAAAGGAGAAGATACAGAAAAGAACGACGAACTCGCTTATGACTGGTTTAGAAAAGCAGTCAGGAATAATAATACTAACGCTTCATTTTACTTAGGCTATTTTTACGAGAAAGGTATATATGTCAGCAAAAATATCAGAAAGGCAATCGATTATTATCAAAAAAGCACTGATAGTGCCGCCTGCTTCAATCTAAGCTTGATATATTCCGAAGAAGGTCAATACAAAGATGAAAAAAAGGCTTTCGACTATGCTTTGAAAGCATACAATTTTGGGGGCATAAGTGCATCATATAATTTAGGTTTATATTACGAAAATGGCGATGGCGTTGATAAAGACTTAAAAAAAGCATTTGCCTTCTATAATAGTGGCGCAACACGAGGAAATGCTGATTGCCAAAAGAGACTAGCTGATTTCTACTATGATGGCATTGGTATAGAAAAGAACTATAGCGAAGCATATAAATGGTATCAAAAAGCATATGAGAGCGGAGTGCAAGGTGTCCTCTACGATATTGGATGGTGCTTATATAATGGTCAAGGAACATCCATTAAATATGAAGAGGCTTTTAAATGCTTTGAAAAAGGATCTGAGCTTGGAGATGACAGATGTACATTTCGATTGGCCGTCTGTTATTTTACCGGCAATGGAACGCAAACGGATTATAAAAAGGCATTTGAAATATTTAACAAGTTTATAGATACTGACAACGACACTTTATATTATTTAGGTAAAATGTATTATTATGGTTTCGGGGTAGAGAAGGACACAAAAAAGGAAAAGAATTATTATTAAAATTGGCAAAACTGGATGATATTGATTCAATCAAAGCTTTAATCGAAATATACAATGCCGAAAATGCTCTTTCTGATGTATTCCATTGGAATTCTGTATTGGCCAAAAAATTTGATCCTGAAGGAACTTTTTACACTGGCATTTGCTATGAATTCGGTTATGGAGTAGCACCAAACGCATCAGAAGCTCTATATTATTATAAAAAAGCTCTAGATCGAGGGTATCATGAAGCTTATTCTCGTCTCGGAGACATATATTTAAACGGCGAACTTGGTGAACGCATAGATGAGCAACGTGCATTTGATCTCTATTTTAGAGGCGCGTTAATTGATGATCCTTATAGCTGTTATTGTTTGGCTTTTTGCTACGATTACTATAAAGGCACAACTCCAAATCCTAGTCAGGCAATTTATTATTATGAAAAATTCCTTAGATTCAAAAATCTTGATGAACGTTTCGAGAAAACAATTGATGAGGCATCAGATCGACTGCATTACCTTAAAGCATTACAAGGCATAAATGGAGATTAAAAAACTTAATATCGATTGATTTTCACATTTTTGAAATCAATCTTGGAGTTGATTTTTGTTTTTATTGGAACATATATTTCTTCAATAAATGGATTGTCTGCAAAAATATTATTGTCAATGTGCATGACAGATTCTGGGACATAATATACTTTGTCTTTTTTCCGTTAGGATAACAAACGATCTCTTCTGTCTTTTGATTGATTAAAACATTGTCATAGCTTTTATATGTTGGATTTTTGTTGTCAACATAGATGTAGCGTAGCGATTTAGGACTCAATAATATATTATTTGTTATCACATTTACGGAATCACTGATAATTAACACTTCCAAACACGATTCATCAAGTGCTTTTGAATCAATCATATCGCAATCAACAATCAATGATTTGACATATAACTTAGAAGATAGAAGTCCTTCAGCTAAATATGTTTTTCTAGATGAATGGTGATATGAAACATACACCAATCCTCTTTTTGGCATGTCAATGTCTTCAATATAAGAATATTCTCCACCAGAAATAATCAAGTCAGCCTTAGGATAATCAATCGCGCCTAAATAAACGCTCTTAGTATATTTGAAAAGCGTAAACAAAAGCTTTTCTTCTGAATCATCAAATTCATCAAATTGAAAGCCGCATTCACAATGAGAGGGCAACTCTATATATTCTTTTAAACAAATCGGGCATTGTTTCATAACATTTTCTTCCTGTTTGACTTAAATCTTTACTGTGGGCTTTCCATCCACACCATCGCTGCTTGACAATCCGCCTGATCCTTGAACGCCTTTGACTCCGCCTTTAATTGTAGAATCGCTTGAAAAATCTAAGATTTCACCAGAGTAGTTAATGCCATTGCCACCATTGCCGCCTTTTCCATTTTTCACTCCGGCGCTGAAACCAAGCACACCATCATTTTTCGAATCTCCGCCTTTTCCACCTGCACCGCCGATGATACTTATATTTTTTCCTTCAAGTCTTAGATTATGGCAACGAATGGCACATGCTCCATTACCGCCACAAAGACCTGCCCAAGCTTCAGAACTATTGCCTTTGTTATCTTCTAATTTATTTGCTCCATTGCCGCCTCTTCCACCAACAAGTGAAATTGTAGAATCGTTTTTGGAGTTAATAGTCAAGTCATATCCTTCAAAAGCAGAAGTGGCTTCAGTGAATTCAGGAACATCTATTGTATCCTTACTGCTTCCTTTGCGGCACACCTTTCCGATAGCACCTACTAAAGCATTAGAACCATCGCAAGAGTTGATTATGACTTTGCTTCCAACATATGCTTTAATCACCGGGCCTGTTTCAAGTCCGACTTCATTGTTAAAAGAGCATAAATCAAACGTGAATGAACCTCTTTTTCTATCTAGAATATTAAAATTGATATTGTACCTGTTGAATTCATTGCCGTAAATTGACAGTTTATACAAAGTTAGATCAATGTCAATTTTTCTGTTGACCAAAGAGGCATCTTGGCTTTCGTTCACAAGTGACAAAATAATTTCTTGACAACCATTATTCTCAGTCAAAACGACAGATCCTTTGTTTTGACTAAAAGCGTCTTTTAATTCTTCAAAAGAGAAGAAGACATTCGCTTCATAGTTGCTGATTGTATCTTTATCAGCATAGTCTTCGTTTAAGAATCTTACTTTCATGCCTCTATTTGTCAGGCTGCAAATGTAATCGAAACTCTCCTTATTGATAAAACTGAATGCGCCGCGGATCGAAAGCGAATTCAATGTGGAGATGCTTTCTATTTCTTTTACAAACAGATCATTATTTAAATTGAAACAATCATCAATGATCAATGAGTCAATTTTCAATGACACAATGCTATTTAAAGAGGAAAGGTTATATGAATTTGTCAAATCTAAATGTTTTAACTTGCTGAATGATGACAAGTCAGGAATAGACATGAAAGCGTTGCCCCCAATCAGTAAGCTGCTTAAATTAGAAATTTTCGTTCCGTCTAATGCGTTATTATAATTTTCTGCATCAAGATCGTTATTTGAAATATCAAGCGTTTCTAAATTATTAAGATTGTTTAAAGAGGAAAGAATTTTTGTATTAAGTCTGCATTTTTTCAAAATCAAAGTTCTTAAATTCGATAAATTACTTATTTTTGTAATTGTCGGATTTGTGCCGCTTATATCCAAATATGACAGTTTGCTTAAATACCTTAATGAAATAATATCGCTGAACGGAATGTTGCAATTGCCAACACCTAATTCTTTTAAGTTTTCTAATCCGCTTAACCTATCTTTGAACACTGTCAGTTTATTATTATTCAAAAACAGTGATTCCAATCCATATGAAGTGGAAACATCGCTAATATCTGTAATTTCATTGTTTGACAAATTCAGATACTTGATTTTCTTCATAAACTTTATTTTGGAAATATCGTTTATCTCATTATTCGATGCATCCAAATATTGCAGATCCTGGTTGTCGACAATTTGATTGAAATTTTGAATTTTATTGTTTGAAATATCTACTTTTTTAAGCTTAACGCATGAAGATAACCAACTCACATCTGATAAGTCATTATTCGAAATATCGATTTCTTCTAGTTCAGTCAAATATCTTAAACCGACTGTGCATTCTATATCATTTTTCAATTCATCTTTAAGCGATAGCTTTTTAACCCAAGAAAGCATCTCGTTTGTCACTTTTGAAGATTGTGACTCGATTACTTTTAGATTTATCAATTCATTTTTTATATTTGTCGACAAAATCGAATGTCCGACAGAAAAATACATGCTTTTGATTTCAGTATTATTCTTTAACAAAGACAGCTTTGCACTATCCATGCCAATGACTTCGAGTTTGCCGGAGTCATTCAATTTAAGAACACCATCCGCTCCTTTAATGCTATATTCTGATGCGCTATATTTGTTTAAACCAATATCGTATATTCCACCTAACCTTAATCCACCGGTCTCATTTAGGACCGTCTCTAGATTGGCGGAAATATTACTCTCATCGACATTGACTGTTAAATCAATGCTGGATGATAAATTATCAGGAAAACTTGCATTTACAGTATAGTTGCCAGCTTCAGTGATTGTCACCAACCATTTATAGTCAGTAATATTTTCTCCAGAATTGATTTGTACAATTTCGTACGAGTCAATGCTGCATGTAAATGACAAATCGAAAATATCATGATTTTTCAAATTTGATTTTGAGTCTATGGTCAAATAAAATTCCGCATTTCCATCTTTCAGCATTTTTTCATTTTTATCTGCTAATAGGGTGAAATGATCTGTCTCCACTGTATCTGAAGCGTTATTAAAATTACATCCTGAAAGAGCTAATAAAAATAATAATGATAGTTTTTTATAATTGTTCTTCATGTTGTTCCCCTCTTTCTATTCATATCCGCGTAGAATTATTGATTTGAAATCAATTAATTATCGACATGAGTAATTTTGTAAATTCAACTATGTACAAAATCACAAATTGATTTCAAAAAGAATTGATACTGTTGTTTAACGAATTTCCTAATGACATCAAATAATTAGTACATCAATATATGTCTACAAAAATTTCCCTTTCCATATCACATCCTCCAACAAATGGCAAACTTAGTAATTCCATTATATCAGTTAGGCCAATAAAATTAAACAATTGATAAAAAATAATCATAAATCAACGATATAGTTCTCACTTGCTCAACTAAAAAAATATCTCTTTGTAGCAAAAGGTTTGCTAAAATACTTATATGATAGAAATACGTAACTGCACAAAGATATTTAAGAAGAACAACATCGAAAAAAGAGCATTGAACAATGTCAATCTGAAAATCAACAATTCAGGATTTGTTTTCATTGTCGGAAAAAGCGGAAGCGGAAAATCGACTCTGCTCAACCTCATCGCCAATTTCGATACGGCCACAAGCGGCACCATCATATACGATGACATCGATCTGTCATCTTTAAGCGAAAAGGAAAGGGATCAATATCTTTTTGATGAAGTCGGCTTTGTCTTCCAGACCTACAATCTGTTCGAAGAATTGAGTGTCAAAGAGAATATCGCTCTTGGCCTTAAAAGCAACAGTCGTTCTTTAGCTTCTGAAATAGAGAAGCTGCTGAAGGAAGTCGATTTGGAAGGCTACCAGAACAAGAAAGTAAAGAATCTTAGCGGCGGAGAAAAGCAGCGTGTCGCTTTGGCAAGAGCACTGATCAAGAATCCGAAAGTCCTTCTCTGCGATGAACCATGCGGTAACCTAGACAACGTCAATTCAAGAAAGGTTTTGGATATCCTGAAAGCAAGATCCAAGAGCTCTTTGGTTTTGATTGTCTCCCATTCTATGAACGATGCATATCTGTATGCAGATAGAATCATCACCCTTCAGGAAGGCGAAGTTATCAGCGACAAATACATCGATGAAAAAGAGAAGCATAACGGAACCTATGTCATCAAGGACCTGAACAATATCTCCAATCAGGAATTCGATATTATCAAGAATGGAATTCTTAGCAAAGACATTGATTCGATCCGATCCAGAAAAGAGCTTTTCAAAGACTTCGATCAGAAGATCGAACCTGAAAAAATAGAACGTAAACCTAAGAAGAATCATTTCATGAAATCCTTCTTCTCCAATATCAAGCTCATCAATTCAAGGATTTTCAAGATGAGTGCATTTGTACTGATTACAAGCTTTGCGTTAGGCATTTTTTCATCAATCCTGGCACTGCAAAGATTCGATTCAGAAGAATTCAATAAAAAAGCAGTGCTGAACAACAGCAGCGAAATCATCTCATATGACAAAGGTTACTTTGATGGCGAAAAAGAGAACAACATGTTCTTTGGAAAAGTCACAGACGAAGACAAGCAGTTTATCAACGACAATTACAAAGGAAAGTATTATGAAAGAAAGGCGTTAAGCATCCATAACACAGGATCATACTACCAATGTTGCAATAGCGAAAATACAAAGATGAATACTTTTGCATCTTTCTACAGCATAGAGCTACAAGGGCTCAATGTTGTGGACGAAGCTTACTTGAAAGAAATCCTGCAAATCGATGATATTATCATCACAAACCAAAGCGAATACGAAAATGGTGTTTATATCACGGATTATTTTGCAGATTCCATGATGTTCTTCGATGGATATAAAGATTATGACAATCTCCTAGAGCAATACAACACCTATGATATAGGTCAATTGCACAATTACGCTAGGATCAAAGGAATCATCAAGACAAATTATAAAGAAAAGATGAAATCGATTCTTGATCAGGTCGAACAAGGTGCCAGGGTTGCAGAGCTTCTTCAAAAAGAAGAAAATTACAAATACTATGACTATTTAAGATTAGGTCTCAACAGCGCTTATACATTTGATAAGAATTTCTCCGAAAGCGCAGAGGTCGATAGCATTTACGTAAAATGGGTCAGCACTCCACTAGGAAATGTGACATATCAGAATTACAAACCCATCAAAATCAAAAAACAGAACACGGTCTTATTGCCTTACAACTCAATTTCGGCTGCTTACCCTTTAATGAAGAAAGAAGAAATTCAGAAAATACTAGATACAACACAGTTCGAAATAGCTTTCTTTACTGATTCTAGCAATGAAAACGATATTCCTCGCTTTAAAACGACAGTCAATATCGATGCTAGGGAAAACTATTCCAAGGAGATCAATGAACAACATATCGTAAATTATGGTCCTCTCCTCTCTGATGATCTTTTCCAGACATCCAAAGAACAGTCTATTTATACATACAGTCTCCTGTTCGACGACAAATCCATTTATGATCTCAATCCCTCGCTTTTTGATCGCCATATCAAACTGAATAACATTTATTACACTTACAGCAATACGATTGGAGACTTGTCAATAATTCTGTGTAAATCTTTGTAATGCAAATGACTTCATCATTGTCATCAATCCGTATCGTCT
>CAKUXT010000070.1 GCA_934700375.1 uncultured Bacilli bacterium
ATAGTCAAATCATTGAAAAGACAAGCGAACAATGCTATCTTACCGGTAAGTGTTGCACTTAGGTAGATAACTAATAATTGTCAGCTTTTTCTCTAAATAGTTGAAAAAAGAGGTTGTTTAGGTTATGATTTTATGGCTTTGAGGCCGTGGCGGAACAGGTAGACGCGTTAGATTCAGGTTCTAATGGTTATCCGTAGGGGTTCAAGTCCCCTCGGCCTCACCATAAGAAAACATAGGCTTGATACAAAGTAAATAGCGTATCAAGCTTTTTTTGTGCTTAAAATAGCTGTTGTTTTGTAAGGCAATCTCAAAAAGAGAAACGCCGATTTTATGGGCTGTTCCTCATTCCTGCGATTGCTTTAGGTCACCTGTGCAAACCAAGGTTTTTATGATAATTATGATAAAGAAGCTAGCACATAATGAAATATGAAATTGTCACTTTTGTAAACGATGAAGTTTGACTGGATGTTAATGTTTCACCTAGTGAGGATACAGTTTGGCTTTCATTGGCTGATATGTGCTTGCTGTTTGGCAGGGGATAAATCAGTTATATATCGACATATTAAAAATGTAATTTTAGAAAATAATTTAGATGTTGACCAAGTTGTTGCAAAAAATGCAACTAGTGGAAATGTATCGGGGTGCTTTTTCTTTTTCTTCTTTACTTTCCCTTTTCTGTTTCCTATTATATTTTTATGACTTGGAAAGACTTTTGCGACTTCTGGGTGAAGTTAGGAACCGATATTCAAAATTGGTTTACCGGAAAAGACAGTGCCGGCCTCAACCCTTTCAGTCGCCTTATCATCGCAATATGCATTCTCATTCTTGGAAGGCTTGTCATCAAACTGCTGATGGGCATCTTAAGAAAGGTGTTCGGCATCAGCAACAAGCTTGCTGTCGATGTCTCTGTCAAGACCTTCTCACTGTCTGTAACGAATGTCATACTGAATCTTGGACTTGCAATCGCTGTTCTATTGATTCTCAAAGTTGACCTGACTTCTGTATCCTCGATCATCTCAGCGGGTACAGTCGCAATTGGTTTATCTTTGCAGGACCTTATCTCCGCCTTTGCTTCCGGTGTCGTCTTATTGAAATCAAAACATTTCCGTACGGGTGATTATGTATCGATCGAGCATAGCAGCGGCCAATGCGAAGGTACAGTCTCCTCTGTCGGACTCATCGCTACAACGATGGAGACCTATGACAATCAGCATGTCATCATTCCGAACAACAAAGTTGTTCAGGGCGTTATTACAAACTACACTGCCAATCCGACAAGAAGAGCAGTTGTCAAAATCAAACTTCACACCTCTACCGATGTGAAGAAGGCAAGAGAGGTCATCCTTGATGTCGTCAAGAAAGATCCTCGCGTCTTAGCTGATCCTACACCGAGCGTCGTCATATCTGATATTGATGAATTTGCAATGACCTTGGCTGTCAGGTGCTATAGCAAAAACAGAGATTATTGGGATGTTCTCTTTGCAACGCAGGAGAATGTCATCATCGCTTTAAGGGATAACGGGTTCCGCTTCCCCGAGAGAAAGGTAACTATCGATAAATAAAAAAAGTGGCTTCGGCCACTTTTTTACTTGTCAGAAGGATGAAATCAGCTCTTTTAAACCTTTTTCGGATAAAAGGCTATCGATTTCCTCAATCGAAGCAAATTCTCTGTCTTTCAAAGAAAGATAGATTTTCTTCATGATTCTGTCCTCTTCGGTAGCATCATTGAGATAATCCTCTTCCTTTGTTTCTCCGTAGTAATTCTCGTAAAGGAAAGCGAGAACAAATCTTCTGAAGTAGGTGAGAATGGAATCTTCGATCCAATAGTCGACTTCGGTTTTGATGCCGCACTTCTTTTCGATGCCTTTGAACTTGATATAGAGCGGAAGAGCATCTTCAGCAGAATGATAGATATCGATGAAAACAGTATCGAATTCATCGGCTTTCTTCATTGAAATAAAGGCATCGCCTTTAACGATTCTGATCTTTTCTTTATGAGGGAAGAAAGGAAGAATATGTTTTTCGAATAAGGAGATAACGCTCTTGCTGTTCTCGATGATGGTGACTGATTTCACGTCCTCTTTCATGCTGGCCATAAAGGCATAGTAACCTAAGCCGAGTCCGAATGTCATCACAGTGCCATGGCATCTATCAAGAGCATCCTTCATCGTATTGATTTCATAGGGGGTGATGCTCATCCAGACGACATTGTTCTCATTCATGACATAGTATGGGAATTTCTTTCTGAAGTAACCGATAGGTGTCACTTCAGCATATTTCTCATTCCCCTGTTTTGTCTGATCATAGACAAAACATTCATAAGGAGCATAATAATTCGTTTCGATAGAATACTTACCATCCTTGAAATCTTTCAGCTTTACATATCTGAAATAAGGATTATCGGAATGGTCTTTGTCATGAAGACAATCGATCTTACCGAATGAACAGGAAGAAAGAGCCTCTTCAAGTCCATTCTCCTCTTCATCCAATATAGAAAGGAAAAGAGATTTCATGCCATCCTCTTCATTCATTCCATTGGCAAGACAAGGCTTTAAATCCTCAGAAGAAATGTCATCATAGTGCTCATTGAGGAAAAGAGAGTCCTGTTCGCTTGCAAATATATTGTTCTCCTGTTGCAGAAAATACTGCTCGAGAACGCTTTTGTCGTTGTTATTCAACACAATTTTCATATATATCACCTCATGAACACCATTTTATAACTTCATAGGGAGAAAAGTAAAGGTTTCTTATATAGCCTAGGAACGCGCGAGGCGGTTGTCTTTACGCGCGTGCGCGCAAATACAATAATATAATAAAGAGAAAAAAGATGAAAAAAAGTGCAAAAAATGATTGACTTATCATAGCGATAAGTGTAAACTAGAACACGCTGAATGCCATTTCAGCCCGTATTGATGTGTGAAGTTGCGGAAACGCGCGAAGCGGTTGTCGACGTATTCCGGTAATTCATACTGAACGGAAGCCCGAACATTGATCTCGGGTAAAAGGAGGAAACACAATGGCAGAAAACAAATCTATTCGTGTTCGTCTCAAGGGCTACGACCATAAAGTCCTTGACAAGGCGGTAAGCAAAATTGTAGAAGCCGCCACGAAGACTGGCGCTCAGGTTGTCGGACCTATCCCGCTTCCTACTGAGAAACAGATCTTCACAATCTTACGTTCTCCGTTTACGGATAAGGATTCTCGCGAACAGTTCGAGATCAGAACGCATAAGAGATTGATTGACATCAAAAACCCTACCAAGCAGACCATCGAAATCCTTAAGGGCCTCGACATTCCTGCTGGCATTGATGTTGAAATCAAGCTTTAAAGAGAAGGAGAGACACAGTTTATGAAATCCATTATCGGAAGAAAGATCGGTATGACTTCTGTCTTCGCTGAAGACGGCTCCACTTATCCGGTCACTGTCGTCGAAGTACTTCCTAACGTCGTCACTCAGGTCAAGACCAAAGAGAAAGACGGTTATGAAGCTCTTCAGATCGGCTATGAAGACAAGAAAGAACATCGCGCAAACAAAGCAGAACTTGGAATTGCTAAGAAGGCAAACACCGCTCCTAAGTACTTCCATCGCGAACTCGAAGGTGATGAGCTCTACGGCAAGTATAACCTTGGCGACAGCATTGATTGCTCCATCTTCAAAGCTGGTGACATGGTTGATGTAACTGGCCTTAGCAAGGGTCATGGTTACACTGGCACCATCAAGAGATATCACGGAACAATCGGTCCTAAGGGTCATGGTTCCGGCTATCACAGACAGATCGGTTCTTTAGCAACAAACGGACGTTGCAACAACAGAGTCCACGCAGGCAAGAAGATGTCTGGTCAGTGGAGACCGAAAGTCAGAACAGTACTTAACTTACCTATCGTCGATGTCAATCCTGAGAAGAATTGCATCCTCATCAGAGGTTCCGTCGCTGGCGCAAAGTACTCTATCATCAAGATCAAGAGCACTGTCCGCAGCGCAAAGAAGCCGTTTGAAGTTTCTGCAGTCGTTGACTACACCAAGGAGACAGCTGCTGAGATCGAAAAGAAGGGCGCTGAGGCTCTTGCCGCTAAGGCAGCCGCAACTCCTGTCAAGGCTCTCAACCCGATGAAGAACTCCAAGAAGATGGGCAAGTAATCGTGAAGGAGAAATACAATGGCTAACGAAAATCTCAATAACTGGCCGGTAGTCGATTACGCCGGCAACAAAGTCGAGGAAATCACTCTTCCTGGCGACTTGTTCAATGCAGACGTCAATGAAGTTGTCATTCAGAGAGCTGTCCGCGTTGACCTTTCTAACCGCAGAGTCGATACCGCTCACACCCTTACCCGTGACATCGTTCATGGCTCCAACCGTAAACCTTGGAGACAGAAGGGCACTGGCAGAGCCAGAGCCGGTACAGCCAACTCTCCTGTCTGGAGACACGGCGGTGTTGTTCATGGCCCGAACGGCGAACAGAACCACACTCTCAAGATGAACAAGAGAGAGCATTATATTGCACTTACTTCTGCTCTTTCCGACAAAGCCAAGAATGGTAACATCATCGTTCTTGACGAAAAGGGATTCGAGTCCCGCAAGACCAAGGATTTCGTCAAAGCCTTAAAGGCTATTGGCGCTGACGAAAAAAAGAATCTTCTCGTCCTTTCTGATTTAGATGAGAACCTTCTTCTCGCCAGTGGAAACATCCCCTCTGTCAAAGTTGTCTTTGCTGATAATGTTTCCGTCTATGACATCCTCAATGCCAAGAAGCTCATTCTTGTCAAAGGCGTCGTTCCTGCCGTCTTAGATGATGAACATGAGGAGGAAGCAAAATAATGGCTGAAGAAATCAAAACCGCAGAAACTGTAGAAGAAGTTCCTGCCAAGAAGAAAACAGTTAGAAAGACTGCTGCCAAGAAGACCACAGCAGCTAAGAAGACTACTACAAAGAAGACTGCCGAGGCCGCTTCCGTCAAGGAAGAAGCCAAGGTCGAAGAAGCTCCGAAGGCTGAAGTTGCAGAAATCGTTTATCGCCCTGCAATCATCAAGGACTTCTCCATCATCAAACATATCATTGTCACTGAAGAGACACAGAGACTCAGAGAAGAAGAAAATGCTCTTGTCTTCGCAGTAGACAAGAAGGCTGACAAGCTTGAAATCAAGGCAGCCGTTCAGGCTATCTTCCAGGGCAAGGTCAAGAGCGTCAACACTATGAACCTTATGCCTAAGACCAGAAGAGTCGGAAGATATTCCGGTAAGCTTCCCGCTTACAAGAAAGCCATCGTCAGATTCGATTCTTCCTTCGATCTTGCCAAGGTCACTGATGCCGTCGCAAGCGAAGAAAGAAAGGCTAATGCCGAATCCGACGAAAAGTAAAGAAAAAACTATAGGAGAATAACATGGCTATTAAAACTTACAACCCTCTCACTGGGGGTATGAGAAATCTCGCCACCCTTTCCACCAAAGATCTCACAAAGAAAGCTCCTGAAAAATCTTTGCTCAAGCCGCTTAAGAAAACCGGCGGTAGAAACAATCAGGGCTACATCACCACTCGTCACATCGGCGGTGGAAACAAGAGAATGTATCGTATCATCGACTTCAAGAGAGCCGGTGAAACAACATCTGTCGTCAAGGCTATCGAATACGATCCGAACAGAAACTGCCGTATTGCTCTTCTCATCAATGCCAATGGCAAGAAGAGATACATCATCTGCCCTAAGGGCTTGACTGTCGGCATGACTGTCACTGATGGCAAGGCTGGCGAAATCGCTACCGGAAACTGCATGGAACTCGCTTCCATCCCTGAAGGTATCATGGTTCACAACATTGAACTTCAGCCTGGCAAGGGCGGACAGGTCTGCCGTGCTGCCGGTACTGGCGCACAGATCTTAGGTAAGGAAGGCAAATATGCCACCTTACGTCTCGCTTCCGGCGAAGTCAGAAAAGTTCTTCTCACCTGCAGAGCCACTGTCGGCACTGTCGGAAACGAAGATTTCAACTTGGTCAGCAAGGGTAAGGCCGGTAGAACCAGATGGCTCGGCGAACGTCCGACTGTCCGTGGTGCTGTCATGAACCCGAACGACCACCCGCACGGCGGTGGTGAAGGTAAGAACCCGATTGGTCACGATGCTCCGAGATCTCCTTGGGGTAGAAGACTTATGGGTGTCAAGACCAGATCCAAGAAGTGCAGAAGCAACCGTTTAATCGTCAGAAGACGTAACGGCAAGTAAATCAGGAGGAGAATGACAAATGTCTAGAAGTTCTAAAAAAGGTCCGTATTGCGATCCCAAACTCCTGAAGAGAATTCAGGATCAGAATGCCTCTGGAAAGAAAGAAGTCATCAAGACTTGGTCCAGACGTTCTACAATCTTCCCGGAATTCATTGAACATACTATCTCTGTTCACAACGGAAGAGCTTTTGTCCCGGTCTATGTCACTGAAGATATGGTCGGCCACAAACTCGGTGAATTCGTCTTCACCCGTACCTTCACTCATCATCGTTCCGGTGATGATCAGGCTACTAAGAAATAAGGAGAATAATCATGGCTGATAAAGAAATCAAGAAAACCGAAGCCGCAGCTCCGGCTGAAGAAAAAAAGGTCACCGAAGCCAAGGCTAAACTCCTTAACTACGGTGTGACTCCCCGTAAGGTCAGATTAGTCATTGACCTTATCAGAGGAAAGAACATTGCTGAAGCCTATGATATCCTTGACAACACTGCCAAGCTTTGTGCCAGAGATATCAAAAAGCTTATCAAGTCTGCTGAAGCCAATGCCGTCAACAACTTCGGTATGGACGCAGATACCCTCTACATCGCTGAAATCACTGCCAACGATGCTATGAGATTAAAGAGAATCCTTCCCAGAGCCAAGGGTTCCGCATCCGGACTCATCAAGAGATGGTCCCATGTCTATGTTACTCTGAAGAATAGGGAGGCCAAGTAAACCATGGGTCAGAAAGTAAATCCAAACGGATTACGTATCGGCATCAATCGTGACTGGTCCAGTCATTGGTATGCTGACAAGAAGAATTTCGCTTCTTGCTTAGACGAAGATATCAAGGTCCGTGGCTATTTAGAGCCCCTTCTCGACAAGATCGATGCCGGACTTTCCAGAATCGATATTGAGAGAATCAAGGACAATATCACAATTTCCATCTTTGTTTCTCATCCTGCTATCGTCATCGGCAAGGATTCTGAACAGATCAATGCCATCAAGGCAAAGTTAGTCAAGATCCTTAAGAAAGACAGCAAGAAGATCAACATCTCCATCGTCGAAATCAAGAATCCTGATCTCGATGCTATGTTGGTCGCTAAGGATATCGCCAAGCAGCTTCAGGAACGCGCTTCTTACAGAGTCGTTCAGAAGAAGGCTCTCCAGAGAGTCATGAGAGCTGGCGCCAAGGGTTGCAAGACCATGACCAAGGGTAGAATCGGCGGTGCTGAAATCGCTCGTTATGAAGAGTATCGCGAAGGCGTTCTCTCTCTTCATACCCTCCGTCAGCCTATCGACTATGCTTACACACCCTGCCACACCACTTATGGTGTCATCGGTGTCAAGGTCTGGATTGCTCTTCCCGATAACTATGAGGAACTCAGAAACCGTCGTCCTGACGAAGGCGGAAAGTTCGGAAACCGTGGCCGTTTCAATCGCCGTCCCAATAACGGCAACAGAGCTGCCCGTCCTGCCGTAACTCCTTCTGCCAACAAGGATGATGCCGATAAGAAAGGAGAATAAGCAATGTTACAGCCTAAAAGATTGAAGTGGCGTAGAAGCCACCTTATCAGACCGAAGACTGCTGCTTCCAGAGGAAACACAGTTGCTTACGGTGATTTTGGCCTTGCCGCTACTGAAGGTGGATACATTTCCAACCGTCAGATTGAGGCTGCCCGTGTCGTTCTCTCTCGTTATACCAAGAAGTTCGGCAAAACCTACATCCGTGTCTTCCCTTACCTCGGTATCACAAAGAAACCTGCTGAGGTCGTATGGGTAACGGTAAAGGTACCGTCGAAACTTGGGATGCCGTCATTGAAAAAGGCACCGTCATGTTCGAAATCGGTGGAATCAGCGAAGCTGATGCAAAGGCAGCTTTACATCAGGCCGGATACAAGCTCTCCGTTAAGAGCAGAGTCGTTAAGAAAGGCGAGGAACTCAAATAATGACAATTGAAGATGTTAGAAAACTGTCTGACAAAGACCTCGCTATGAAGGTCTATGAACTCAAGGGTGAATTACTCAACCTTAGATTACAGGCCAAAGCTGGTCAGTTAGACAATGGTGCAAAGATCACCGTCGCTCGTAAGGATATCGCAAGATGCCTTACTGTTATGCAGGAACGTAAGAATGCCGCAGCCAATGCTGCTGAAGGCAAGTAATCAGGAGGCACATGAAAATGGCTGAAGAATTAGATACAAAGGTCATCGAGGCCTCTAACAAGAGACGCTTACAGGGTGTCGTTGTCTCCAACAAGATGATGAAAACCATCGTTGTTGAGACCGAAACCTACAGAGCTCATCCTGTTTATAAGAAGAGAGTTGCTGTTCGTAAGAAATACAAAGTCGACGATCGCAATTCTGTCGCAAAGGTCGGAGATATCGTTATCTTCGAAGAATGCCGTCCGTTATCTCACGACAAGAGATTCCGTCTCGTTGAAGTCGTGAAGAAGGGAGAATAATCATGGTTCAGACAGAAACTAACCTGGTTGTTGCCGATAACTCCGGTGCTAAGAGCGTCCGCGTTTTCCACCTCGTCGGTGGTTCTCATCGCCGCTCTGCTTCCGTCGGTGATGTCGTCATCTGCGCTGTCAAAGACGCTATCCCGAATGGCAAAGTCAAAAAGTCCGATGTCGTCAAGGGTGTTATCGTTCGTGTCAAAAAGGCATATCAGAGAAGAGATGGTTCCACCATCAAGTTCGATGACAATGCTGTTGTCCTCATCAACGAGGATGGCTCTCCGAAGGGTACCCGTGTCTTCGGACCTGTCGCCCGTGAACTTCGTGAAAAGGGTGATAAGTACATGAAGATCGTCTCTTTGGCGGTCGAGGTTCTCTAAACCAAGGAGGAAGGTAATCATGAAAATTAAAACTGGTGATACTGTTATTGTTATCTCTGGTGATGACAAGGGCAAAATCGGAAAGGTCATCAAGGCCCTTCCTAAGACCAACAAAGTCATCGTCGAAGGTGTCAATGTTCAGAAGAAGCATGTCAAGCCTACTCAGAACGAAAAAGGCTCTATCAAAGAAATCAACGCTCCTATCGATGTGAGCAATGTTGCTTTCTATGATGAAAAGGCCAAGAAGGCTACAAAGATCGGTTACAAGTTAGCCGATGGCAAGAAAGTTCGCATCGCTAAGAACAGCGGTGAGATCATCAAGTAAGGAGAAGAAAAATGGCTGAAGAAAAGAAAAACGGTGTATCCGCAAAGAAATCTCATTCTCAGGGCAATCAGAAGGCCAAATATGTCTCCCGTCTTGAGACTAGATACAAT